>NZ_JAKOGN010000030.1:0-1897 GCF_022240605.1 Streptococcus sp. DFI.7.26
ATGCTCTCAGAATTCCTCATATTACCTTGTTGGATTTTGATAATGAGAGATACGGAGGTGGTTGGGGAAGAATAAAATACATTTCTCAACATCTGTATGAGCTGAACACAGAGTTTCAAGAATGGTTCCATACTCAGAGACTTGATTTTAATGAAATTGGGTCACGAGGTTGTGAATCGATAGGAGCTCAACGTCTGATTAATTGGTTTAATAAACTCGAAGAATTTAATGTCTACTTTTCATCGCCTTTAGATATTGATTTCTTGATGCTACAACATTATAAAGACAATTATCTGAATACTTTATCCTCAATAGAAGGACCAGTTGTTTCATATAATGATTCGGATGGAAGTAGTAAAAAAGTGAAATTGAGTGATTTAGACTGTCTTGATAGATTGCAGTTAGAAGGTTTCAACAAACGTAAAGAGGAAGCAATAAGAGCTACTTTAAAAGATAAGAGTGGACATGGCGATAGTTTCAATGAAGAAGAAAAAGAATTAATGATTTGGTATCAATATTTCTTTTTAGGTAGAGGAAAACCAACAACTCATATGCAATTTTTATCATCTATTAGTGATGATGAATTAACAAGAAATCTACCCCCTGTATTTGAAAAAATAGTTAACAGTGCTGAAGAATTACTTGGAGATATTCAACATGGTAAAGAGTGAGGAGTGGTTTCCTAAAGGAGATATCATTTTAGAAGAGACTGCATTAGGAGCCGTCAAAGATGTGACTAAATGTTTAGTCATTGCTGGACCAGGTGCTGGGAAAACTGAATTACTAGCTCAAAAGTTAGACTATCTATTCTCTACAAATAAATGCGTTTCTCCGAAAAAAATTCTAGCATTAAGTTTCAAAACGGATGCTGCATCAAATTTGAAAGAAAGAGTTAAGAAACGTTATGGTGATGAATATGCTTCTCGTTTTACCTCATTAACCTATTCGGCTTTTGAAAAGAGAATTTTAGACCAATTTAGAGATGTTCTACCTGAGGATATACGGCCATCAAGAGATTATTTGATTGAAGATTGGTATACTATAAAAGAACTACTCTCTATGAATGGAATTAATGTTAATGGATGGAGAATGTCAGATATAAGAAGATATGTCGAAAACATCATACTTAACAATGGGGATAATCACAAGTTTAAAACTGACTTACTAAAAGGAACACAAGATAATAAGCCGGTCCTCTTGTATAGGCAAATAACAAAGTTGAGTACTCAAATAATAGATACTAACGAATACATCCGTAAAGCACTTCAAATGACATACGATTTTGTATTTCTAGATGAATTTCAGGATACTACATATGCCCAGTATGATTTATTAAAAACTTGTTTTTTAGGTTCGTCTTGTAAATTAACAGCAGTTGGAGATGATAAGCAAGCCATTATGAGATGGGCAGGTGCAAAGCCTGATATTTTTCCAGACTATATTCGAGACTTTAATTCAAATAAATATCAATTATTGATGAATCACCGCTCTGTACCTAAACTTGTAGAATTTCAAAAAGAGGTTCATCAGATATTAAATAGTAATCATAGATCTATTCAGACAAATAATTATCCAGAATTTCAAGAGGGTGAAATAACATTATTTGAATTTGAAAATGAAAGTTTAGAAGCTGAGTTAATTGCAAATGATATAGAATCAAAAATTCAAGGAGGTATACGACCATCAGAAATTTGTATCCTAGCAAAACAAAAGGTTGGTATTTATAGTTTCGAATTGATATCTATATTAAATAGCAAAGGGATTAAAGCAAGAATTGAAAATGAATATCAGGATATTTTAAAAGATCCTACGTGTAACCTATTATTAGATTTAATATCATGCAGTCAAGGAAAACGAGATCCTTTAATTTGGGAAAATATTAGTAATTTTTATGGAA
>NZ_JAKOGN010000031.1:0-1822 GCF_022240605.1 Streptococcus sp. DFI.7.26
TTTCAGTTGGACTAAAAACAGCGTAATATCAAGGATTTTCTGAACAATATCTACTTTTTAATTTCATAAAATCTGAATCAATATTTTTAAAATAGGGGAATAGTTTAGGTCTCTAAGCATTAAAATAATACACCTAACTTTGGTCACCGTTTTTTAGTTATTCACTCTTTTTTCGGATAGTGTTTTTAAAGTTATGATGTAAAATGCCGCAATTAAAACACTATACATCATAATCGGAGGATAGACAATTAAAGATAGAATCAATCCCACTCCTTTAATTATTAGGTCAGGTATCAATAACTTCCTATATTGTGCGGTAGCTTCAAGTAATTCTTTCTGATCTATATTGGGTTTATCAATTACTTTATGTAAAAACCAGTTTGCTACCGTTGAAACAATAACAATCAGTCCATAAAAGAGCTGTGCCGTATGATTCATGAAATGACTACTAACTATTCCAGTAGCATAGGGCATAAATGAAACAAAAAATAAAAGATACAAATTCTTTCAAATTTCTCCCTTTTCAATTTGCCTAACTTGACCTGCATTACCTAGGTCGCTTTGCTTTAAATTATACTTTTTTCTTAAACATTTAATACGAGTAGGTATTTCTTGTGAGTAATTTTCATCAAAAAATTTCATATATAATCTCCCTATAATCATGGAAAAGTAGTAAAAATAGTTGTTATCCTAGTTGATTAAAAAAATCTCTGATTTCCTCATCTTTTATAAAATAATATATAATTTTCCCCTCTCTTCTAGTGTCCAAGATGTTTTGATTGGCTAGTTTACGAAGATGGTGGGAGGCAGATGCCATACTGAGATTTAATAAACAGGCTATATCGCAGACACAGAGTTCTTCGACGGCAAGGAGATAAAAGATGATATTTATCTGTTTATTATCGGTAAATTTTGATAAAATGCGAAGTGATTTTTGGACTTTTTCCTTTTCAAGGTAGTTCGTTGCGGTTGTAACATTTTGTTGATTTATAACATCCACTTGACAGATACTATCTTTTTTCATAATTTTTTCTCCTAGCCTAACACAGCCCATAGCATGTCAAAGCTGTTGTTTTCAATCAGGATATACATCCCCAATCCTAAATAGACAACGGCAATAAACCATCTGCTATATTTTTCCAAAGTTTCTCCAACAGAAGGGACTTGTGCTAATTTTTGGGCAGAAAAAACCAAGAGATAAATCATGACTAGAAAAGTAAGTAAAGTCACTATCAAATTCGCTAAATTTAAGGTGGTAAAATATGGGACAAAGACACCAATATTGTCAGCGCCACAACTTGCAAAAGTAATCATAGCGACTAGAAAAATCAGGTTTTTATTGTCTTTTCGCAAACCATCTTTTGCAATAGCTTCTCCATCAGAATCTCCTAAAAGCAAAACTTTGAGGCCTAGGAAAATTGGAATCAAACCGAGTAAACCTAAAATCTCTTTACTAGGAATATAATTTAAGACAAATGCAAAAAGCAAACTTAGGAATATTAGACTAACAGAGCCTAGAAATTGTCCTAAATAGATGTTAATGATGTCCTTTCTGCTTTTTCTTTTGGCAAAAAATAACATTAGGATAATAAGTAAGTCTACGGCTGTCCCAGAATACAGGATTATTGAAGTAACAATATTTTGAATCATAAAACACCTCATTCAAATATATTTTTGAATGTATTCTAACATTAACCTTTGTAGATGTCAACTTAAAATCCACCAATTAATAATTGCATGTCAATATTTGTATTGTGAAACTAGTTTCAGAAATATATAGTCTTAAAGTATGTCCACTGCCAATGGTTTTTTCAATATTTAA
>NZ_JAKOGN010000032.1:0-1407 GCF_022240605.1 Streptococcus sp. DFI.7.26
TGAAATACTTGTCCTTTATAACTTACTTGTGAACCGATTGGATATTCCCTCAAAGCTTCTTCTACAATTTTATCTACTTTAGATAGGGAATGAACTTCCACATTTTCTTCTACCTGGTCAATATTATCTAAAGGTAAGACCGCTTCCGCTACTTGCTTAGACTTTTCTCTTATAGCTTTCACTTCATCAAAATGAGTAATAATCTTCAGCTTTTGTGTCAGTGGGAGTTGTGTGTAGTTTTCTTCATGATGGACAAGATCCGTAACGGTATCTAAAGTAGCCATCAATTCTGAACCCAAATAGGCTAGAGCATCTCCCTCTTTTTCTTCAAAATGAATCTCAAGAAGTTCTTTTTTTAGTTCTTTGGAATCAACCATTAGAAGAAATTCCTCTATATCTCTACTAATACGGTCAGATAGATTATTCGCAACCCGATAGACATTGACTAAATTGACATCCTGATTCTGATGAAATACAAGCTCACTTAATGGTGTTAGCTTCTCTTTTTCAGATTGGATATAAAATCGAGTGGAAAGGTTATAGGTTGCGACTTCTAGCACCAAGTTTTTCTCAAAATTACTTAATTGAGATAATTTACTTAGACCTGCTTGTCCAAATTTTCTTGTGTAACTTTCTAAATCTTGGTCATTATTTTCAGAACTGGCCTCTAGGAAAGAAACAATATCTTGATGAAACGAATAGACATGAGGTATCTCTTCTATTTTGCCCTCTTTAGTCAAAAAACTCTCTACCAAATCCTGCCATTTCTCATCAAAATGTTGCGCTTGATAACGAAGAAATAGGTCCATTTTCTCCCTATCTTTTGGAATTGTTCCACGAAACATAGCCAATAATTGCATTACTTCCATACTCGCTCCTTTCATCTATACGAAAATAGGAGAATCACATGATTCCCCTACAACTCTATCTCCATTTCAACCTCTTGAGGACTGATTTCTAAATCACTAGATAAAAGAGAAACGGCATCCGTTCTCATGTAGTAAGTATATAAGTCTTCTAGGTCTTGTTGGTTTTCAATCCCTGTTTCAATACTAATCAGAGCCTGTATAAATTCCTTGTAGTGACTCTCCATCATATCTGAAATCTTTTGTTTCATTTCCATAAATACTGAGGACGGTTCAGTGATACTTGTTTGGTCTATGTCTTGTAAATCCTTTTCTAAGGGATTGGTTCCTTCTTCTATTTCCACTAAATCTGAACGTCCATCACCATCAGAATCTGCGCTAAGAGGATTGGTTCCTAGCGCCAATTCTTGAGCATCAGTTAGTCCATCTTGATCCGAATCACGTTGATAAATGGCTTCCATATACTTCCTTCTTTCCTAGTTAATCTTTTTTCACTCCAATCCTACCAAATATTCCTTGAAAGAAGTATCACAACAAAAAA
>NZ_JAKOGN010000033.1:0-1298 GCF_022240605.1 Streptococcus sp. DFI.7.26
ATGCAGCTTCTCTTATTAGATAAATATGCCAGTGATTTCTTCTTTAAATTGTGGAGTCGTGTCAGAAAATATGGAGCCAGTCCGACTGGGATAACCCAAAACGTCGAAACCTTATTGTTAGATCCAAATGGTAGACGGATTATTGCAAATAGTGAATTTATGATTCTCCTCAAGCAAGCAAAAAATGATAGAGAAGAACTGGTTCAACTCTTAGGCTTGTCAAAAGAACTTGAAAAATACCTTGTCAATCCAGAAAAAGGGGCAGGACTGATAAAAGCTGGTTCAGTTGTTGTTCCCTTTAAAAATAAGATTCCTCAAGGTACTCAATTGTTTGATATCATGAGTACAGATCCTGATAAAATGGCTTCTAATTAAGGGGAAGGTAAATGAAGGATAAAAGAGAAATCATACGTGCCCGAAAGGCATTTAGAAGAATTCTAAAAGATGAGAAGAAATTCTTGAAACAAGGAAAGAAGGAGGTGAGGAAACAGAAAAATGATTCCGCTGGACTAGATGAAAAAGCATGGAAAAAAGAGATAAAAGAAAAGCTAGAGGAGATGAGAGAAGCTTCAAAGGAGAGAGTAAGACAAGCAAATGAAGACTACAATCATATTCTTCAAAATAGTCCTCCATCTCTTTTGAATCGGAAAGAATTAAGAGACAGACGGTTGCCTCATGCTAGGAAACGATTGAAAATAGCCAAGAAGCAATTTAGAGAAGCCAAGGTAGAAGCAAAAGAAGAAAGAAAAGAGAGTCGTAAAGAAAGAAAAACCAATCAAAAATTTCTTTATGGTCAGGAATCGAAAGCAAAATCCAATTTTTTCTTTCAAGGGAAGAGTTTAGAAGAATTAAAAGCTAAGAAAGAAGTCAAGGCCGCAAAAGAGAATCTAAAATCTACTAAACAAGCCTATAAGTCCAAAAAAGTCAGTAGGAAAGCCAAAACTTTTCTTTATGTCCTTGGACGTGAAGGTGGAGAGTTAGCTTCAGAAAATGAAGATTTAGAAGCTTATCGCACTCTAAAAGATACCATTAGAAAAGGGAAACGCTACAGTCGGATTTCTTATAACCTTGGAAAAGCTAGTGTCAAAACAGGACAAGCAACAGGTCGTTTTACCAAGAAAAGGCTGACCAACACAAAAGAGCGATACCATCATTTTAAGGATGGAAAAGGATGGAAACTAGCGAAAGATAATCCAAGTTCCTTTAAAAATCGGTTTCGAAAATTAAAGAAACAAGGTCTTACAAGTGTCCGAAATATCTATCAAAAACTAAAAGCAGCCTTTTCCTTCTTTACATTT
>NZ_JAKOGN010000034.1:0-1234 GCF_022240605.1 Streptococcus sp. DFI.7.26
TGGGAAGATTTACTCCATTTTCTTCAGGAATTGAGATTTTGCCCATCTCTTTTTATTATATTTAAGGATACTTGAAAGTTATATTTTAGAAAAACAATTATGGAGTTCTTAATACGGAATATAGTATAAATGCTGATTCAAAGTGGAGTTTTGCATGCTTTTTGCTTTTGTTGAGTATAAAATCTATTAACTAAAGTCGAACTACAAACATTAATTTAAGATGAAGTAAACTGTAACCTTCGGAAATGTCTCTTACTCGATTTCAGAATGAATCACTGACATAGGATTGAAAGAACTAAGTATTTCTTTTTGTTTTGAATGAGATACGTGAGTATAGATTTGTGTGATTGATATAGAACTGTGTCCAAGAATTTGTTGAATATATCGAATATCTACATCATTATCTAGAAGCATTGTTGCAAAGCTATGTCTAAACATATGTGGTGTAATAGTTTTAGATAAGCTATTTTGTTCAACGATTCTCTTTAAAATTAAACGTACACTTTGCTCTGACAATGGTTTAGGCGAATGTTTTCCTGGGAATAGGAAATCATTAGATTCCTTTCCGTTTTTATTTATATATGTTTCTAATAAATTGAAGGTTGTTTGATCTCCTAAAAATAGGATACGCTCTTTCTTACCTTTTCCTATAATATGGAGTGTCTTATTGGAAAGATTAATATCTTTGAGATGAATGTGACAAAGTTCAGAAATTCTGATACCTGTTGAAAGTAATAGGGAAATAATTAGTAGATTTCTTTCAGCTTTTTGTTTTTGATAGTCAGTTTTAGATATAACTACTCTCTGCTCTAAATATGAAAAAATATTTTTCAGAATATCATACGGAATCGTTTTAGGCAATATTTTTTCAGTTCTAAATTGAAAGCGTAATTGATTGAAGGGATTCTCTTCAATTATGTGCTGGTATTTTAGATAGTTATAAAACACCTTTATACAAGCAATTTTTCTTCTTAATGTATTAGTTTTTATGTTAGATTGTGTCAACTCTTCGATATAGGATTCGACATTATCATAGTTTGAATTATAAAATTGCATAAGATCATTCTTATAAGCTCGAATCGTGTGTGAACTCAAACGCTTATGAGTTTTGCAATAATCTAAGTAAGTAGAAATAAGCTTATAATCCATAAAAATCTCCTTTATCAATAATCATGCTATTATAAACCTATTTGAGTGCTTTGTATAGTGATAATAAATTGTTATCGGTAGGAGA
>NZ_JAKOGN010000035.1:0-1046 GCF_022240605.1 Streptococcus sp. DFI.7.26
CCGTATCTCTCATTATCAAAATCCAACAAGGTAATATGAGGAATTCTGAGAGCATTCAATAATTTCCAAAAATAGTTGACATGTCTGCCCCCTAAAGGGACAATTGAAATCTGAGAACTATCTACCTCTTTCCCAAGTAAATCAAAAAACTTTGGTAATAGCAGTTCCTCACTGTCGCCTTCACCTAGAACTATTAACTTCGCAAAATATAGTTCAGGATAAGCTTGAATTGCTCCTTTAATATATTTATAAGATTCATCTATAGCTGGAGGTAGCTGTATATCAGAAACAATGGTTTGAAGAACTCTGTCATTATTTTCTATTCTTAAATACTTCAAATCTTCTGGGTCAATTCTTTTTACAATAGCTGGAGAATGTGACGTTAAAATTACTTGAGAGTTGTCATTATTGCCTAATTGCTTAAACCTTTTTATCAGTTTTCCAATGTGATGTGGAGCAATATGATTTTCTGGTTCTTCTATTGCTAGGATAGTTAGTACTGGTGGAATCAACTTAAATCTTGGATTATCAGGATTTTCTTCACGGTCTTTGTTAATTTCTAACTCAATATCAAGTATCGAATCAACAAGTGAAAAATAAAAAATAGATCTCAGTCCATCTCCTAGATCTGAAACTGTAAATGCTTCTTCAGTGGTTGTTGGTGAAAATTTTAAGGCAATCTGTCTAAGTGCTGCCCCCATCTCAGAAGAATTAATAATCAACTCTGCTTGAGAAAAACGGTTATCTTCATGATATAATTCCCATGATTTCTGAATCTCATTGTTGATCTGAGTCAATGCTCCATTTTCAGATAAAAAGGTGTTATTCAACTCATCAATTTTATCTGTAATTTCATTTATCTCATCTTCGGTCCAATTTATACTATTTACCAACCTACTTAACATACTACCTGAAGCATTTCCCAACTCCTTCTCAGGCGTTCTTGAAGCAGGTACATAAAGTACCCTAATTTTATCCAAATCCTTTCTAGGAGCACGATGTTTGTCTTCATCTCTAATAGTATCTTCATCAGATGAAATATAATA
>NZ_JAKOGN010000036.1:0-1046 GCF_022240605.1 Streptococcus sp. DFI.7.26
ACTAATACTAATAGCTCGAGGACTTATCCAAAAAGTAACTGAGGATATTTACAGCAGTTTAGATTTTTGTTAGAATATAGGTATTCAATTTTGAATGTTCATCATTCAGAGTTAAGTGACGATAGCCTAGGAGATACACCTGTACCCATGCCGAACACAGAAGTTAAGCCCTAGAACGCCGGAAGTAGTTGGGGGTTGCCCCCTGTGAGATATGGTAGTCGCTTAGCAAGATAGGAAGTTAGAAGACTTCCTTTTTTGGGAGTTTAGCTCAGCTAAGGAGAACGCAAGTTCGACTTTGTCGCAGCTGACGAAAGTCAGTGCACGACAGGGATCCAGTGAGTTAAACGACCATTTGGGAGTTTAGCTCAGCTGGGAGAGCATCTGCCTTACAAGCAGAGGGTCAGCGGTTCGATCCCGTTAACTCCCATAGGTCCCGTAGTGTAGCGGTTATCACGTCGCCCTGTCACGGCGAAGATCGCGGGTTCGATTCCCGTCGGGACCGTAGGAACTTAGTTTCTAGCAGATAATGATACGACTCGTTAGCTCAGTTGGTAGAGCAATTGACTTTTAATCAATGGGTCACTGGTTCGAGCCCAGTACGGGTCATTATAGCGGGTTTGGCGGAATTGGCAGACGCACCAGATTTAGGATCTGGCGCTTTACGGCGTGGGGGTTCAAGTCCCTTAACCCGCATAAAAGAATAATAATGAGCCGGCTTAGCTCAGTTGGTAGAGCATCTGATTTGTAATCAGAGGGTCGCGTGTTCAAGTCATGTAGCCGGCATTTTTTTATATAAAGAAACAGATGCGAACGTAGTTCAGTGGTAGAACACCACCTTGCCAAGGTGGGGGTCGCGGGTTCGAATCCCGTCGTTCGCTTGAGGAGGCCGGGGTGGCGGAACTGGCAGACGCACAGGACTTAAAATCCTGCGATTGGTAACGATCGTACCGGTTCGATTCCGGTCCTCGGCATAGACTTAGGTTGGAGAAGAAGCACCCTTAGCTCAACTGGATAGAGTACCTGACTACGAATCAGGCGGTTAGAGG
>NZ_JAKOGN010000037.1:0-1033 GCF_022240605.1 Streptococcus sp. DFI.7.26
GAATATAGTCTGGAAAAATATCAGGCTTTGCACCTGCCCATCTCATAATGGCTTGATTATTATCACCTACTGCAGTCAATTTACAAGTCGAATCTAAAAAACATATTTTTAATAAATTATACTGGTCATACGTAGTATCCTGAAATTCATCTAAAAATACAAATTCATATGTCATTCGAAGTGCTTTACAGACGTATTCGTTATTAGCTATTATTTGAGTAGCCAACTTTGTTATTTGTCTGTAAAAAAGGACTGGCTTATTACTCTGAGTACCTTTTAACAGATCATTTTTTATAATTGAATCATTATCACTCAAGGCAATACTTTCTGCAATTTCCTTAATGCTATTCATCCTCATTCCAGTAGTATTTAATCCATTTCTATAAAGAACCTCTTTTATGACTTCCATTTCTTCAATCAAATAATCTTTCGACGGTCTTATCTCTCCAGGAAGAACATTTCTAAATTGGTCTAAAATCCTCTTTTCAAATGCTGAATAAGTTAGAGAGGTAAATCGAGAAGCATATTCAGCCCCATAACGTTTTTTCACTCTTTCTTTCAAATTTGATGCAGCATCTGTCTTAAAACTTAATGCTAAAATTTTTTTCGGAGAAATACATTTATTTGTAGAGAAAAGATAGTCTAACTTTTGAGCTAATAATTCAGTTTTTCCAGCGCCTGGTCCAGCAATGACTAGACAGTTGGTCACATCCTTGGCAGCTCCTAAAGCAGCCTTCTCTATATTAATATCTACTTTAGGATGCCACTCTTCATTCTTCATCATGTTCAATAACTCCAAGTAATTCTTCAGCTCGTTTAACCATTTTTTCAAACACAGGAGGTAGAAATCTTTTTAATTCATTATCACTAATAGATGATAAAAATTGCATGTGAGTTGTTGGTTTTCCTCTACCTAAAAAGAAATATTGATACCAAATCATGAGTTTCTTTTCCTCTTCAGTAAAACTATCACCTGACCCACTCTTATCTTTTAAAGTAGCTCTTATTGCTTCCTCTTTACGTTTGTTGAAAC
>NZ_JAKOGN010000038.1:0-821 GCF_022240605.1 Streptococcus sp. DFI.7.26
GCCGCAATGGCTTGGGGACTTGCCCCTTGAGATTTCAAAAACTCATAAATATGTTTTGCTCGTTCAAACTCATCTCCACCAAACTGACCAATGGCTGGTAAGATAGTGGTCTGAAGTTGAATGACTTTTGGAAAATAAAATTGCGGATTGACATACACCAATTTTTCTTTCTTGTTTTTATACTTTTGATAGGAAACTTTCAAACCTGTATCGTCTGGTGTTTCACCAATAATATCACCCGTTAGGACTCTTGTCCCCTCAATCGCACGGCCATTATGAATAGAATACAAGGTCAATCGACTCTCATTCTCTCCTTTTCCGTTAGTGAGAATAACATCATCTCCGTCTAGAGATACAACACCATCCATTGGTGCGACAATTGTTTGGTGAGCCTTCGCTTCTAGTAGAATATACTCCTGAAGAGTAGGTTTTCCGTCTAAATCATAGTATCCATAACGATAAGTCATGGTTAGACTATCTTCGTTGCTTTTCCCCTCAAATGGATTGTCCAATTCCTGCATGGAAGCATAGACACCCTCTTCTTTTAGTTCCTTTATTTCCTCTTGATCGTCTTTCGATAGTTTATACTTAGGAGTTTCATAGAGGTCTTGCATGGATTTCAAATCATCCCCATCGTTTAAATCATGCCACAAAGTAGACAGATAATCCTTGTAAGTTTCTGAACTAAATAAGTGAACTGGTTTGTGTAACTCATAGTCATGGAATTTAAAGTTCATATACCCCATCACATCATCAACTTTTGTGTAATAAGTAATTCCTTTGTCATTTGTGCGAGTATGTTCTGCATCTTCCCAAGTTAG
>NZ_JAKOGN010000039.1:0-771 GCF_022240605.1 Streptococcus sp. DFI.7.26
TTTTTTCACTCCAATCCTACCAAATATTCCTTGAAAGAAGTATCACAACAAAAAAAGAGAACGAGCCAAAACTGCGTTCTCCTTAAAATGATAAAAATATATATTATGCTACAAAAAATATGTAAACTAATCTTTTAAATAATAAAAAAGTTCCGACGTTTGTAAATGTTTTGAGTAAATTGAAATTACTTTTTGACCTTTTGGAAATACTGTCTTTCTCTTCAAATCTAATAAAGATTGAGGAACAATTTTCTTTGATGTCTCTTTCAATGTTAATGCTAGTATCTGTTTTCTTGTACGTAGAGCATAGTCAAACTCCAAATACAAATAACGTCCTGAACCAGTTAGATGAACATGTTTTCCCAATAATTCCTCAATGGATCCTAAAACTTGTAACTTTTGCATCGTGGTTCCATCTTTTTTTATTTTCAACTCATCAATTATGATATGTCTATTTAAACAATCGTCAAAGAAACTGCCTGCACCTTTTCGGTAATCAACACCACATAGGTGCATGAAATTAGTAGGTGAAAAATGAAGTTCAACACTTTCTATTTCCGTTTCATAATACATGATTTTGCCAACGAAGTGCTCTTTAAAAAAAGAAGCCGCAATATGTAACTGATTAAAAAAATGCTGAAGTTTTATTTTTTCGGTGTAATTTGGATTACAATAATCTCTAGAATTTGCCATTTTTTCCTCACAAAAAAGGTGGTTTACAGAATCTGTAAGCCACCTAGTCAGTCGGTTTATTCTGGTGTCTGCCACCGC
>NZ_JAKOGN010000004.1:0-125150 GCF_022240605.1 Streptococcus sp. DFI.7.26
ACATTACGAACTACTGCATCAAAGGTGCCTGTACTTGAGTTGTTGTTCTCAATCGAAAGCATCCCTTGCGGCTTAGATTGACGAACTTCTACAACAGTCTCTGTAACATAACGGCGCTTATTTTCTTGATCAATATAATGAACGTGAACTTGGTACTGTCCAACTGAGTTCTTGTGGTCACTTGCCTTGATCGTTGCTCGATAGGAACCATCAGCTTGACGAGTGGCCTTATGCCAGATTAAATCATCCTGACCTCCTGCTACACTCCATGATGGAATTAAAACTTCTTTCAAGCCAGTCGGTGATACTACATTACGAACTACTGCATCAAAGGTGCCTGTACTTGAGTTGTTGTTCTCAATCGTTACGGTGCCACTTGGTTTTAAATCCTCTGGTCGTTTTCCAATAAAAACATTTGTCACGGTTCCACCAACACCCGTCATCTGTCCATTGTTCTGAACATAGTAAAGGTGGATATTGTAAAGACCGGTTGAGTTTTTATGGTCCGACGCTTTTACATTGACGGTATAGGTCCCATTTGCTTGACGGTTGGCTGTATACCAAACAAGATCATCTTGACCACCTATTTCTGACCAGATTGGTACAGACACTGTTCGAACTCCATTTGGCGCCTTAACATTTGAGACTACAACATTAAAGCGACCCGCCATTGTATCATTATTGACAATGCTGATCTTACCGCTTAAGGTACCTTCTGTCGGATCAGCTGCAGGTTTTGCATTCGCTGTAAAGCGACCGGTATAGTCTACACTGTGGTCAAAGAAGTGCTTTCCTGGAAGCAATTCCGCCTGAGAAGTGAACTGCCATGCGCCAGCTTTTCCATTGTAACGCAAACTTTTCGCATCATTTACAGATAGTTTCGGAGAAGGATATTGGGCAACCCAGAAATTCTGAAGACCAAAGTGAGCAGTGTTGACAGGACCTTTCTTGCGAAGGTTGTTTTCATCCAACCAGCTGGCACTAGTGTAGAACATCAAGTTGGTGTAGCCATTTTTACGCATTTCATCCACCCAAGCTTGAGTATTGCGGTTGATATTTGACTGCATCTTAGCATCTTCAAAGTCATTGACCATAAGAGTATTCTTTGGAAGATTCAAACGTTGTGCTGCCGCAATATAGAATCGTGCTTCTGCACGCGCCGCTTCTTCAGAAGTATAGCGAGAGAAGTGGTAGGTCGATACTTGCAGACCCGCAGCTTGTGCATTGCGAATTTGGTTCTCCGCATTCGGGTTCTTGTACCAAGTGTCTTCTGTCAATTTGACAACGACACCGCCTACGCCCTTATTAGCTAAGGTACGGTAGTCGCCAATACTAATCTCTCCGTTGTGGCTACTCACATCAACGAATGATTTTGGCTGAACTGCCACATCCGTAGAGCGACTAGCTGGAGCGTTTGAACCCGTATTGAAAAAAGTGGTGCTTCCTGCATCAGACTGAAGAGGAGTTTCTTCTGTCTTCTCAGTAGGCGCTACTTCTGTAGATTTTTCTACAGATGGTGTACTACTTTCCGAAACAGTAGTAGTACTCGTAGAAGCCACAGACTGTTCGGTCACATTTGCTGGTGCAACGTAGTTGCTTACGATAGGTGCTGCGGTCTTTTCAGAAACGGCTACTTCTGGTGCTTTTTCAGTTTGCACTTGCTTGCCTTCAGTAATAGCAGTTTCTTTGGAAACCAGCTCATCTGCACTTACTCCTTGAGTAGATGCAGCCATCAATATTGCTGCTCCCGCATAAAAAATAAGATCTTTCTTTTTCATTTAACCTTCTCTTGTATATAAATTTTATACTTTTACCATTTTACCATACGGCATCATTGATGAAAAGTTCTATGATGGCTTTTTTAAAATTAGTTTTATTTTTTTGGAGAATATAAAAGAAGTTCAAACGAACTTCTTTTACTCTCATTTTAAATGGGTTAAGGCTATCTTTAGGTAGTGACCATCTCGAATTTCCTCGCCAACACGCTTAGCATTGTCCACCAAGTCTTGGTAATCAGTATCTGAAAGATTGTCGATTGTATCCTTCAAATCATGGAGAGACTCTACTGCAATCCCACAGCCATTCTCTAAGACAAAATGTGAGAGGGCAGATTGTTTCCAAACAACCAGAGGAAAACCTGCTGCTAGGTAAAGAGAAGCTTTATGAGAATTGTTAAAACGCAGATAGTTGCCGTAAGTACCCTGACATGTTTCCGAACTATCCCCATCCCACACTAAGCCAAAACTACCTTCTAGAGCTGCCGGTAGATCATCAGGCATAAAGGCACCAAAGTAAGTGATGTTATTCAAAGCACGACTTTCATCGTACCCAACCCCATAGAGATTATAGGCAGGATTCTCTGGCAAACTATATAGATAGCCTGATTTTGTTGGGTTTAAATTCCCAGCAACAATGATTGCTTGTTCTTTTTGAGGAAGAGACTTTTCTTGAAAATTTGGAATCAAATAATCAAAAATCTCTAAACTAACCATTTTATCAACTGGAAATCCTTGATTAGCTAAAACGCCCTTCATGATGTCATTATGAACAATAATCCCATCCACAGACATCATAGCTTTCTTCTCTTGGAAATAGTTTCTCAATTTATGTCTCAATTTCACTTCAGAGCCTGCTGCATGGCGCAAGGTTTCAATATCGTGAATCAAGAGATAGAATTTCGCTCCCCTTTTTTGTGCCTGCTTGATGAGCTGTGCAATCAAAAATGTATGATGGATAATTGGAAACTGAATGACCAATTCATCCCCTAAACCTAGTTGATCAAACACAGATTTAGTTGCACTATATTTGTGTTGTTGGGCCTTAAAGAAATTCATCTGATACCAGTTGTTAACCTTAATCTCTAATCCCTTATACCCTTCTGAAATCAGAATGGCTTCCACGTCATTTCGCGCCTTACTTCCTGCATTCTTTTCATGTTGATTATGCAGAAATGAATCTTTCAGATAATATCTCACTTTTCTCCCCTTCACTAGACCTATCTCTATATGCTTCCAAGTTCTTTCTCAACGACTTCCAAAGCACGCTCAATGACCACGTGCATGTCGTAGTATTTATAGTCTGCTAGGCGGCCACAGAAGATAACCTTGTCATTTTTAGCAGCTTCTTCTTGGTACTTGGCAAACATGGCGTTGTTCTTTTCATCATTGATTGGGTAGTAGGGCTCATCTCCACGTTTCCAGTCAGCTGGATATTCACGGGTGATGACTGTCTTCGGTTGGGTTCCATATTCGAAATGCTTGTGCTCGATAATCCGAGTATAAGGAATTTCACGCTCGGTATAGTTGACCACGGCATTGCCTTGATAGTTTTCCTCATTCAAGATTTCGTGTTCAAATCGCAGGCTGCGGTATTCCAACTCCCCATGTTTGTAGTCAAAGTACTGGTCAATCATCCCTGTAAAGACTACTTTTTCCGCTGATGCTTCCAGCTCTTCACGATTGGCAAAGAAGTCAACCCCAAGCTCTACTTCTACATCGCCCAGCATGTTTTCAATGATGACGTTGTATCCACCGATTGGAATCCCTTGGCAACGATCATTAAAGTAGTTATTATCAAAGGTCAAACGAACTGGGAGGCGTTTGATGATAAATGGTGGAAGGTCTGTTGCAGAGCGTCCCCATTGTTTTTCTGTATAGCCCTTGATCAACTTTTCATAGATATCTGGACCAATTAACTTGATGGCTTGTTCTTCCAAGTTTTTCGGTTCAACATCTTTCATGTCAGCCGTTTGCTCGGCAATCTTATCCTTGACTTCTTGAGGAGTCTTAGTGCCCCACATAGCGTAGAAGGTATTCATGTTGAAAGGAAGGTTGTAAAGACTGCCCTTGTAGTTAGCCACCGGTGAGTTGATATAGTTGTTAAACTCAGCGAACTGGTTGACATAGTCCCACACCTTTTTGTTGGACGTATGGAAAATATGGGCACCATACTTGTGAACATTGATCCCTTCAACTTCTTCACAGTAGATATTCCCACCGACGTGATCGCGCTTGTCAATCACTTTTACTTTTTTACCACGTTTTGTAGCTTCGTGTGCAAAGATTGCGCCAGACAAACCAGCTCCGACGATAAGATAATCGTACATAATCTCTCCTTATTTTTTTATGATACTTTTTAGTTCTTGAAAATCCAAGATTCTTAAGATTAAAACCAAGCCTCCGTAGACTAGGAAGCCAAGTACAGAACATATCAATACATTTACAACAGATGAGAAGTTGATAAAAGTTTTTATAAAATACAAAGCACCATACATCAGGAATGCTGCTAGGAGTATTTTTAGCATGGATGGAAGAATCTTGACTTCTTTTAGATAGTCACTTGTAAAGTATAGTTGGATAAGCCAGACTAAACCTTCTGTTACAACAGAAACGATTGAAGCTCCAATATAGCCTAAAGGCGGTATCAAGATGAGATTTAAGCCTACACTAAAAATAGCTGGAATGGTTGTTGATAGCATAAATTCACGATTTCGATTATGAGGTATCAAAATCTGGATTCCCATAATATTAGTCCATCCGATAAAAAACATCCGAAAGACCATGATGGCAATCGCATAACGAGCATCTTGGAAATCTTGTCCCAAGAAAAATTGAACAAAGTCGTTGTTGACAATCAAAATCCCTGCAATCATTGGAAAAATAACAAGGTTATAAACCAAGAAAGACATTTCATGTAATTTGTTAACTGCTTTTTTATTTCCAGATGAAAGAAGATTAGAAACTCGTGGAAGCATGACACTTCCCAGTGAAGTTACCAAAGTCAACAAAATATTTATCAGTTTAAGAGCTTGATCGTAAATCCCTACATCCTTAGTAGAAGACAAGGCTCCTAGCATAGTACGATCTAGCGTGATATAAAGTGAAATTGCTATTTGAGGTAAAAACAAGAGGACTACCGGTTTGATATGTTGCTTGGCATAGACCAAATCCAGATGAGGTTTGCGAATGTGTTCACGAGCAGGAAGCCACATACTCAGTTGACCCAATAAATCATAGACAACTATAAGAGTTATATACAAATATAAATCAGATGGTTTCTTTACAAAAAGAAAGATTGAAACAACCCCTAGAAGTTTGACCATGGTGTTTCGAGCGGTAATCTTTTTGAAGTCTTCAAGTCCTTGAAAGAGCCAAGAAATATCTAAACCACGAGATAACAAACCAAAGCCTAAAATATAAGCAATTGGATTGTTCATGGAAGGAACCAAGAGACATACTATGATATAGAGACTAATTGCTAAGCAAGTAGCCAGTACCTGCAAACTATAGATCCCCCAGAAGGTCTTAGCTACTTCCTTACGGTTCCCCGAAATTTCCTTGGTCCCATAGTTGGCCACACCCAGCGTTGCTAGCAAGATAAAATAAGTCACAATGGAATTATAGTAGCCATAAGTTCCTAAAGCATCCGACGAGAAGACCCGAGTGATGTAGGGGGTTGTAATGACTGGTAGGACGATGACTAAGAGTTGGTAGGATAGATTGTAGAGGTAGTTTTTAAGCACTTTCATAAATATAGAAAACTTTGCCTTCCTGTTAAATTATCGTTTAATCTTCTTTATTCAATTTCATTATCTGAATTCATGATAAATAAACGACTGATAAATAAGATCAATGGAGAATATCGAAGAACTAACATTTGAGGGTCAAACATGCCATGGATAATCATTACTCCTAAACAGGCAAGTACGATATCTTTTCGAATGGTTACAAAATATTTCATAACTTTAGTAAGAGTCAACAACATGAAGGCACTTACGATTAAGCCATCAATAACCAACAACTGCACAAACGAGCTATCTATGAAATTATAATTACTAGTAAAATTCCCGAAAATATCTAAGAGTGTGAACTTAATATGTTGTCCTAACCAAGATACTCCAAAATTGCGGAAGCCCTCTACACTTAACCGTAGCCGATTATGTGTAAATTGATCTACAAAATGGAATAAATTCCCAGATGAATAAAAACAGAAATATAAGGTAATGATTAAAGCCAAAATAAAACCATATTTTGCTATTGTTTTCATCCAGAAGTGTCCAATAATAAAGTCTTTTTTTATGATTTTCAGACTAAACAACGCATATGTAAGTATTAAAATACTTAAGTAAAATGGACTAGTTGTCGAAGTTTGTTGGTACATATAAATCGTAGCAAAAAGCAAGGAAAGTAATTCCATGTAAGAAATTTTTTTCCCACGAAACATCAGATAACTACACAATGCAAAAAATAATCTTTGTGAAGCAAACGAAACATAATTAAACCCTAGACTAAAACGATAGCCACCATCTGCCCTCATGAACATATTCGAAATCACGCCCATGTTGCTAGCAAAAATCGTCAAAACAAGGACTAGAAATGTGGCAAAAGAGAAAGTTCCTAATAACTTTCTGAAATCTATATCTCTAGCAGAAAAAACAAGTAAAAGAACATTTAAATCAAGTAACCCCTCTCGATTTTTTGCAACTATAAACATAGAAATAATGAACAATACTGCTATTAACAGTTGTTCCCAATGAAATCTAAAGTGATACAAGCTTCTTGGAAGATTCACCAACTCTTTTATCAGAATCATAGCAATTGTGAAATAGAGGACGATCCTGTACAATGATAAGGAGCCCTCTAATCTAATAAAATAAGTAGTTGTGACTAATGACGTGACAACAACCCATATAAATAAGGTGATTAAATAAATTTTTTCTGATATAGTACGATTGTTCATCACAATAGTCATCCAACCCTTTCAATCATATAATTAAAAATATTTAAAACTTTACAACTCTCTTTTATCAAATATCAAAGAATTGAACTTACCCTTTTGATTAAAATCTGTATTTTTTTAGAAAAATCACCGTACGATGCATTCTATAATTAAGTGAGAATCTAACGAAAAGATTGATAAAAGGAGTATTTTTTTGTCAAAATAACCATCTCTTTGTTTACACACAATTCTTCAAAATATTGCCGTTTCAAAAGAAGAGGTGTTTTTTTGAACTGAAATATTTTGAATATTACTCATTAGAATAAGAGATTTATTTGATCAACAAATTGTTCATCATGAATGCCCCATATTGACATCAGCTGGTTAACTTTCTCTAATTTTTCCAGTTGATATTTCATTCGATTAGGATTATACTATCCCATAGCAGAAGAGCCCCCTGCCCGAAATATAGACATATTAACAAGTTTGTGAGAATACGATTTTATTGAGACATTCGTATACAGTTCGATTGAAACGAACATCTTCTCCCAATTCATAGGTTTCAAAAACAATTTGATGTGTTTACGATAATAAAAGTATAGAAAAATTCCTGTTGCTGCTAGTATAGAACCTGCATTCAAACGTGCATCACAAAAATGAGTAACAAATCCTGCTAAGGCTAAACCCGAAAAAGTTCTTTGAAAGATAAACTTGTTTCTATAAAGATAGGAAATAACCATATAGATATAAAAACAATGAGAGGCAAAGTCTGTAGGATAAATAAAACCAAAAGAATTCCGAACCACGATACCAGTAGATCTGTATTGAACAAATTGTAAATTAGGAATAATATCAATAGCAGAAAGAAAAACAATCAACAGAACAAAGAATAAACCTAATCCTGCATATAATTTAAGAACACTCTCATATTCGACCTTGTAAAGAACAATAATTAGAAAAATAAACATCGAAGCATTCAGGTTTCCAGTCTTAAAGTAAATCATACATCCTACCAGAAACAAGAGAGGCGCAAAGATGAGAAAAGTCAAAGAGGACTCTTTAAAATAAAGAAAACGAACTCCTAAAAAGGGAATAACATTAGGGATACGAGGCAAGAGAGATGCTAACATCGAAGTGTTAAGCATGTCCATAGATACAACTAATATTAGAACCACTGCCACTAACAGTTTATCGCGTTCTATCTTTGACATTTTTTTCCTTTTCTAATCTCAAGCATCTCATATTTTACTGAGACTTTTTTAATTTTTTAAAACGATAATACAAACCCGGAGTCAAAGATAACATCATGTAAATTGCCTTGTTTTTCAGGCTAATCCGCTTATTTTTCATAACTCTACCTAGGTATGGACGAATTTTTCTTTGAATTCGAGTTATTTCCTCTTTAGAAGAATCAGTTATTAAAATGAAAATGTGAAGACTACCAATGAATAAACGAGCGATGACAGCATCGTCAAGGTTTATATTATCAGAATAGTCCTTCTTGACAACATCCTCCAAATGATTCATAGAATGATAAAAATCGTAGTGCTTACTGTTAAAGTTTGATAGAGTAATACTATTTGGTCTACGATAATAATGGTAGATACCTAAATCAATAATGCAAACTGATTCCACTTCTTTCAAGTAGTCACTAATTACATATAAATCTTCGTAGATTTTCCCTTTTGGATAAGGATATTTTTCTACAATATCTTTGGGAAAGAGTTTAGCCCAGGCAGAGACTGTAGCCATTTTACCATATAGCATTTCTATTAATGTTTCTTCAGAAGAAAGAAGGATAGCTTTCGATAATATTTCCTCATTTAATTGATAATTTTGGTAGGATTCATGATCGTAAGTATCATTGCCTTTCCCTGCGACAATACGAGCGCCTGTTTGTTTCTGAAGTTCCATCAAAAGCTCAAGGGCACAAGGTTCGAAATAGTCATCTGGATCTAGGAAAACGATCCACTCTCCTTTGGCTTTGGCTACACCATAGTTTCTAGCATCTGACAGACCACCATTTTCTTTATGATATGCCGATACCCAGTCATACTCACTTGCATATTGATCGCATAGTTTCCCAGAATCATCCGTGGAACCATCATCAACTAAGATAACTTCAAAATCTTTATAGGTTTGATTGACCAAGCTTTCCATAGCATAGCGAAGATAGGCCTCCACATTGTAAATGGGTACAATTACCGAAATCATATTTTCTTTTCTTTCTCTTACTCAGTTAGATATTTAAATCTCAAATGAACTTTTTTCTGGGAAAAGTTGATTCATGGCTTTTATAAAGTCCACCATTACTTTCTCTTCGTCCTGAACATTGAAACCATCATTGATACACATAATTTTATATTTTCCAGAATTCAATAGTTTCCAAAAATCAGAATCCGCATTATCTAGAGAGAACAAACCTCCCAAGTCAGGATCTGCGACTTCATATTCTCCACTTGCAATCTGCCAGTATTTAAAAAGCCAAACGTTTGTATCAGATGGATTTCTAAACCGACTAGCCGATGTTTTCTCCAAGATGGCAGTTTCTTTCTCCCATACCAACTCCATGGTCGACTTTAAGAGGGGATGAGTCAAATGATTTTCCCAAAAACCACATATAAATTTACTATTTCTATAGAGTAGGCTCTTAACGATATTTTTTAAGCCTTGCTTGAAAGATAAAAATTTGCCATTTTTAAGAATCTCGTCCCTACTAAAATAACTGGTTACAATTTCCATATCGTTTACTTGGAAATGCCCCGTACCGTAACGTTCTGGGACAATCGGTGATAAGGCTGTATTATACTTTGGCAAACCGTCTTCTGAGAAGAAATCCGTTGGTTCAACTGGAGCTGTTAGATAAACATCATCATTAAAAAACACAAAATGTTCAGAGAGTCCAGGAATTCGATGGATATTGCTCTCGATAGGATTCGCAGAAAAAACAGGTAGATATTCCTTACGGATGATATCTGAATGATCGACTAAAACCAATTTTTCGCTAGTAATATTTAACCAAGACGGTTTTTGTTGGTCAGTAACGAGATAGACCTTATTGACCCAAGGAGCAAACTTTTCTACCCCTCTAAACCAGTATTTAAAGGTTCCCCAATCACGATAAGCCTTGATCGAATTCATACTTTTTTTTGAAGTATCTATTGACTTAGAGTATTCAGCCTTTTTAGCTTGCCAAACAGGATCCCCACCGTCTACCCAAATAACAACAAAATCTATTTTATTCATAATCTTAATTTTCTATATCTTATACAAATCTGAGAAATTCTTGATATAACTCTCCAACGAAAATAACTCTTTTTGGCGTTTGACAGATGCTTCACCAAATTGTTTTCTCTTCTCAGTATTGTCATCTAATTCTTGAATAGCCTTAGACAATTCTCCAGGCTGATTCGGTGTAGCAAGAAGACCGTTTTCGCCTTCCTTGACCATCTCACAGACACCACCATGACGGTAACCGACTACTGGTTTGCCACAAGCCATGGCTTCTAGCACGACTGTTGGTAATGGATCTGGATTGGTACTTGGCAAGACAAAGATATCAAACATATTATAGAGTTCTGTCGTCTTGCTATAATAGCCAATTCGTTTGATTTGCCCAGCTACTGGTGAGTCTGAAATAGCTTTTTCCAGCTCATCCACGCGCCACTCTTCCCCCTCAAATGCACTACCTGCTAAAAAGGCTACTGATTTGGGATTGGCTTGTAAGATTGGAGTAACAGCTTCCAGGAAGTCCCCTTGCCCTTTCCAGGCATTCACTCGACCAACCATTCCGATGACCAAAGCATCCTGTGCGATCCCAAATTGGTCACGTACAGCACTGGCACCCATCACCTGGTAAACATCATTGTCAACACCATTATAGATGACTTGAACTTGATCATCTTTTACAAAACGAGACTGCTTAACGTGGTTAGCTACAGCATTTGAAACTGTCACAATCGTATCCGCATAGCGCCCCATCAAAAAGTTGATAAAATCTGAAATGGCTTTTGGTTTGACGATAATTTCATGCACATGCCAAATCAAAGGAAGTTTCAACTTCCGCTTGAGGTAAATTCCTTCAAGAACCGCTGTGGTGTTGTTGTGAACAAGGGTAATCCCATTCTCCTTGGCATATTGAGCAATTTGTTTAGAGTAACGGTTATAAGAGCCAAAGTACTCAAGGATTCCTTTTGGATTAAAATATTTGCGACGCAAGATTGGGTAATCAATGACTTTAACCTTAGCACCAATCTCTTCCAATGCACGGACTAAGACACCGTCATTAGGTAAGATGACATGAGCTTCAAAAGCATCTTTATCCAATCCTTTAATGAGCTCCATCAACACTTTATCAGCACCGTACATTTCGGCACCAGCATGGAGATATAATATTTTCTGCATTTCTAACCTTTAAATACTTTCTCGTAGTCTGTGACAATCTTTTCCCAAGTAAAGGCTTCCGCAATCCGTTGACTTGATTTTTGATTGAGATCTTCGATTGCTTGAGCGTCCAATTGTTCAGTCTGATCAATAACACTTGCCAATTGTTCTTTCTTCCAATAGAGTGCACCGTCTTCACCGACTTCACGGTTAAAGCCAACATCTAACAAGAGGTTGAGTTTAGTAGACTCAAGAGCCTCAAGAAGGGATGGATTAGTACCACCTACCTCATGACCATGGAAGTAAGCGAAGGCATTCTCACGAATGTATTTGAGCAATTCTTGATCATAGACCGTCCCAACAAACTTCACTCGAGAATCTTGATCAAATCCTGTATCCTTACGCAACTGTTCATAGAACTTGTTTTGTTCTACATTGGTAATCAGAACAAAATCTTTTTGGGAGTTTGACTGCATAAAGCCACGAATCATGGCTTCATAGTTGTTTTCCGGTACAAAACGCCCCACGACAAGATAGTAGTTTCCTTCGGAGACTTGCTTATCTGCAAACCACGTCCGTACCTTCTCGTCCTCTTTGTTCAGGATAGACTTGCTTGTATCCGTTCCATAAGCGATATAGGTCGTCTGTGGCTGATACTTAGTGTAAGCCTTTTGAATATAAGCCTCGATATTCTTGCTATCGCAGATCAAAAGATCGGCGTGTTTAACCATGAGTTGTTCAGAAAACTTCCAGTATTTACGGACTGGAAGACTCCATTTCGCACGAAGCCATTCATGTCCATCCGGATTGACCATCAGAGTCCCTCCGATCGCCTTGATTTTCTTCTTGATACCAGCGATAAAAGGGCCGATCCGACATGCCAAAACATAGAAGATAGGGGCTTGATCCTTGTTTTCTTTTGCGATTTCAATAGCTTTATTGAGAGCTGCAATATCATAAGCAATAGCACGTGCAGGACCGATATTAGGGACATCAATGTTGTAGCAAATTGCGCCGTTATGTTCAAAAGTATCTGCAGTAATCCCTGATTTTGCAGAATTCTCCCGCATACATGCCACATAGTACTGAATCTCTCGATCTTGTTGGCACTCTGTCAGCTTTTCGACAAAAGTTTCAAAACCACCATATTTCGCTGGAATTCCCTTAGAACCAACGATATAAACTGACTGTTTCATTTTTCTCCTTACATGGAAAGGACGAAGCAGGATTTTCCTACTTCGCTCCATCTCGTTTAAATACAACTTTGATCGTTTTCAGCAAGATTTTAATATCTGACCAGATGGTCCAGTCATCGATATAGGACACATCTAAGCGAACCACTTCATCAAAGTCTGTAATTTCGCTACGTCCACTCACTTGCCAAAGCCCTGTAATTCCAGGTTTGAAACTCAAACGACGTTTTTGTTCTGGAGTATACTTCTCATACTCATCCACTGTTGGAGGACGGGTTCCAACTAGGCTCATATCACCTTTTAGGACATTAAAGAATTGTGGCAGCTCATCCAGACTGGTCTTGCGGATAAAGCGACCAATCGGCGTAATCCGAGGATCATTATCCATCTTGAACATACCACCGGTCATGGTGTTTTGATCCATCAATTCTTTTTTCCGTTCTTCTGCATCGACATACATGGAGCGGAACTTATAAAACTTGAAATAGCGGCCATTTTTCCCGACCCGCTTTTGGGCGAAAATAGCCGGTCCTCCATCCTTGCGAATCAAGGGCACCAATACAATCGCCACCAAGCCGCATAGGAGCAAGCCCACCAAAGAACCACAGATATCAATTACACGTTTCGCGGTCACATGGCTAGGTTTGTAGAAGTTGGTCGAGAAGGTGACAACATTGAGGCCAGCTACTTCGCGAATTCGTTTGTTGCCGGCAAAGTTTAAATCAAAAGCATTGAGGTTGACGGTAACGTCGATCCCCATGGTCTCAAATTGTGAAACATACTCCCCAATTTCATACTCTTCACTTGGAAGATTGAGAAATACTTCATCTACCACTTCATAGGTCGCATAGGCCAACAGGTCTTCCTTTGGAACAACCTGAACAAAGGGGTGTTGAAAGTCTGGCCGGTCTAATACAGTGACCGCAACCACTTCCCCTCCGCTATCATTGGACGAAAGAAGTCGATCCAGGACTTTATCCAGACGAGAATTCGCTGTAATCAAGAGAATCTTGTGACTTCCTTTGAGACTGTAATAGAAGCGACGCCAATACCGTTTAATGAAGTAATTCATTAAATAAAGGACAAGAGTCAGAAGAAACAGAAAATAAATCATCCCCCGGCGGGAGAGGGAGAACTTCTCCTCCAAAAAGAAGCTCGAAAAACTGATGGCTAACGCGAAGCACAAGCTGTATTTCAAAGTTTGTAAGAATTCAACTAGATGCCCACGTTTGAAGTAATCTTGGTTGTAATCACTGACGTAGAAGGCTACGAAATGCAATAAATACAGATAGAAAATTGTATTAGAGTGGATTTCTGTCTCTGTCACAAAACTAAACAAATAAGCCACAACTAAGACTGGTAAGCTTTGGACAAAGGCCAAAGCAAATTTGTGAAATCCCCTTCCTTCTGTCATAATATCCCGATCCTATTCTTTATCTTTTTTTCCCGTAATTGCCATAGTTCCCATAGTTCCCGTAATTACCATAAGAACCATATTTTTCTAATTGAATATCAAATTTATTGAGGACCACTCCTAGGAATGGTGTCCCCGTCTGCTCTAGTTGCTCTTTGGCCTTTTGAACAGCCTTGCGACTAACAGCTCCTGCTGCTGTCACAATCAAGCTACCATCACAGCGTTGAGCAATAATCGCCGCATCAATCACCATCCCAATTGGTGGGGTGTCGACAACGATATAGTCATAGTGATTGCGGAGCGCCTCAATGATGACCTCGAAGTTTTTACTTTGCAAGAGACCCGTTGGATTTGGAGAAACCTGCCCTGACAGGAGCACATCCAGTTTTGGATAATCTGTCGTCGCAATTGCTTGCGAAATCTCACTCTTCCCAGAAAGTACTTCTGTCAAACCAGCAACACGACCTTGGCTCTTGAAGACACCTGTCATGACCGAGTTACGGATATCCGCATCGATCAACAAGGTACGATAGCCCGCACGCGCAAAGGCTGTCGCCAAATTCGTAGAAATGGTTGATTTTCCTTCGTTTGGTTGCACAGATGAGATGGCAACGACCTTAATATTGGTCCCACTCAACTGAATATTGGTACTCAAGGCATTAAAATACTCTTCAGCCTGAGTCATCGCTGCTAATTTGCTTTTTACAATTTCTAAGGTTGCCATGAATTCTCCCTCTTACAGTTTCTTCACACTAGGGATCACACCTAATAGAGTGATGCCCATCACTTCTTCGACATCTTCTGGTTTCTTCACACGGTCATCCAATACCTCTGACAAGATCACCAGGATGGAAATCAAGACACCCCCAAGGACAAAGCCAATAACGACATTTCGCTTAATATTTGGTGAAGAAGGGTTTTGCGGTACGACAGCCTCATCCAAAGTCGTCACGTCAGATACCTTGGTTACAGCGATAATTTTTTCGGCCGCTACATCTTTCAATCCATTCGCGATACGAGCTGCTTCTTGTGGATCTGGGTCTGAGGCTGTGATGGACAAAATCCGAGTATCCGCTGGAACTGCCACTGAGACTTTCTTAGCAAGCTCTGCTGGAGTCATTTCCAACTTCAACTCTTCAATAGCCTGGTTCAAGACATTTTGAGAAAGAATAATCTCGCGATAGTCTTTAACCAAGTAGGATCCCGCTTGAAGATCTTGGTTGGTCAAGGCATTGTTTTCTTGGTTCTGACGGCTGACCACATAGATACGACTGGTACTTTGGTAGATTTTCTTCGCCACAAATGCGCTGTACCCTAGGGCACCAATCGCAAATAGCAAGGCCGTAATCAGAATTGAGAATTTACGACGCCATAAGGTTTTAAAGAGGGAGACCACATCCAATTCGATCTCTTTGCTCTCTTGGTTTTTCATATTCACTTTCTCCTTTTCAATCCCCGTGATGGAACTTGATTGTTAAAATAATTCGTTATCCAGTAATGCTTGTTGATTTTCAATAAAGAGGGCACGCGCTCGGTTACTTCCGTAACGTTTTTCAATCAACTGATAAGCCTTTTCCATGTATGGAGGGCGCTGATCGACATTGTGCATATCGCTCGCAACAAAATGGACCAAATCCTTGTCCAAGAAATATTGGGCACGATGTTTCATGAACTTGTAGCGATCGCCAAACAATTTAGGCTTGAGCACACTCGAACTATTGATTTGGGTATAGCATCCCATTCGGATCAATTCCCGCACCCGTTTTTCATTCTTTTCCAAACAGTGGTACCGTTCAATATGGGCAACTACCGGAGTCACTCCTAAGCGCAAGACCGCACTTAAGGCTTGATGAATCTCCTTGTAGGGCGTTGCCATACTAAACTCGATCAAGGCAAAGCTGGTTTCAGCAAGCGTTGGAATAGTCCCAGCTTCCAGTTTTTCAAGAATATCTCGCGTATAATAGATTTCTGCTCCAAAATGCAAGGTCATTTCCGGTAGATAGGTCGCCACCATCTCTTTTACTGCTAAGTAGTTTTGATAGATCTTTTCTTCTGGGGTTTCAAACATCCCTTTCCGACGATGGGACGTCGAAACGATGGTTCGGACCCCTTGACGGTAGCTTTCCTCGATGAGGAGTTTGCTATCCTCAATCGTCTTTGGTCCATCATCCACATCAAAGACAATGTGTGAATGAATATCAATCATTGTTTTTTCCTTCCATGGTTTGGTTTATCTTTTCTTTGGCTTGTGCCACGCTATCAGCATTCAACTCCATCATGTAAAGAGCAGATCCTGGCATCGCATATGAAGGCAAGTCATTTCGTCCTTGTCCAGTGACAGCTTGTGAAGTCACCTTGTAGCTTCCACCAGTCTCCAACTGTGTATTGACCAAATTCATAATGGTTGGCAAGGGCATATTGGTTTGCAAGGAATCTTGTAAACCAGAAACGATTTCGTTGTAATTGCTCAATGCTTTGGTCGATGTTAATTTATGGATAATGGCTGCGATGACTTTTTCTTGGTTCTTCCCACGGTCGTTGTCTCCACCTTCGAGAGAGTAGCGTTCACGGACAAAGCCAAGAGCTTGTTCCGAATCCAAGTGGACTTTTCCTACAGGGAAGTGGTAGTTCCCGTGTAGACTTGTAAACTCTTGATCATTTTCTACATCAATCCCTCCGACGAGGTCGACAAGCTTTAAGAAAGAAGTGAAATTCAAGCGGACATAGTAGTCAATCTTGATGTCGTACAGATTTTCTAA
This sequence comes from Streptococcus sp. DFI.7.26, assembly GCF_022240605.1. Lineage (NCBI taxonomy): Bacteria > Bacillati > Bacillota > Bacilli > Lactobacillales > Streptococcaceae > Streptococcus > Streptococcus sp. DFI.7.26. The sequence goes on from NZ_JAKOGN010000004.1 coordinate 16,467, forward strand.
GGTATGAATAGACGCATCTACTCCGTAAATCCCAGCGTGGGTCAATTTATCCCCTTGGTTGTTCCCACCATCTGCGATCGGTACATAGGCGTCACGCGGAGTCGTGGTCAGCAAGACTTGCTTGGTCTTTCGATTGACCGTCATGATAATATTGACATCAGATCGAGAAACCGAAGTGACTGGGCCATAGGTGTCAATCCCACTGACATAGATGTTAAAGGTATCCGCATTGGCATCCGCCTTTGGCTTGGTTTCCACTTGGCGACGGATCTTGTAAGAATAGATTTTCTTTAATTTTTTCGCGTAGTCAGCATCCACACTGGCAATGGTATCCTCAAAGGTACTATTCAAAGCAATGGCTTGTGTCTTATCTTCTTGTAGGGCCTGGTAGGCTGCCACGTAAGATTCCACATCTTCGATGGTCAAGTCATGCTGGCGCGTTTTCTTCACTTCCTCTACCAAGGCTAGAAGATCATCTGCATTATTATTCCCCGTAGGCGCTGCTACACTGCTGATTTCTTTGATATCTTGGATTGGACTATCTGCTTTGACATAGACAGCCATTTCAAATTCCGTATAGTTGGCATTTCGGTTCACATTTCCAGCGACATCGACCAATTGCTGGGTAACAAATGTCCCCACGGAGGTCCCTAGCAAGCCTAAAACCAATAAAAATAGCGTCGTCTTTTTAGCCTTGCCTGCAAGGATCAAACCCAAGGTTAAAAAAAGTCCGCCAATTAACAATACCGTCACAAGAATATTCAAATAACGGAAAGCTAGGATATTGTAGCTAAAGACATTATAAAGAAAGAGCCCAGCTACAAGTAGCGTTAAAACCCAGAGACCACTATTTACAATGCGTAGCTGATCCCAACCGCTTGTTCTATTTGAATGTTTGTTTTTTCTACTTCGATTCATTTTATCCCCCATACTATTTTCTTAAATATTATAACATAAAATTGGCCTACAGATCAGAATCTATGCCCATTTCTCCACTATTAATTTTATACTATTCCTAACTTTCTGTACAGTAACATAAGAAAAAATGAGCAAATAAAAAAGGTGAGTTTCCTCACCTTTTTTATAGGTTTATACTTTATCTTTTGAGGTTGAACTTGTATCTGAATCCTTGCTAGTCGAAGAATCACTCTTTGAAGAATTGCTTCCTTTACGAGTTTCAGCTCCATCAGCAGAGTATTCGTTTACAAAGATTTCCTTACGTAGTTCAAGGAAGCTTTCATCACTAAGGATATAACGCCCTTCTTTGGTTTTTGTCAATTCCAAAGTGTACTCACGTGGTTCGATGTACCCAAAATCTTCGTTCAAACGATCAAAGGCATAGTAGAACAAGAAGTTGTTCAATAAAGACAAACGTTTTTCCAGATCTGGATCTGTGTTGTCTTCTAATTTTTTAACATCTTCAATTCCGTTTTCAAACAGACTAGATTTTGCGCGGTTGATCAAGTTAGCCAAGTCACGTGTTGCAATTGCACGAGATTTGAAGGTAACCGTCGCAATATCTCCTTCGTCTTCAACCTTGGTGATTTCATAGTCATCACCGATCGTTGCTAACACTTTGAAACGAGCTTGGTCAAACAATTCCAAGATTTTTTCTGGAGTGAATGTTTCAGTTGTGAGCTCAAGTGTGTAGTTTTCTGCTGGTAAATATTTTGATGCATTTTCATCGACAAATTTTTCGGTAATTTGTTTTTTCCACTTGTCAACTGATGTACCCATCAAAGTTGTGAAACCAGAAGAATGATCTGTAAAGATGGCACGAAGAATAATGTCCCCATCTTTTTCAATTTGTTTTTTTGTCTTTTCTTCTTTCGATTCACTAGATTGTTCTACTTTATCCTCTTTAGTTTGAGGTTTTTCAACAACTGGTTTTGATGAACAAGCTACTAACATCAATAAACAGGCTGGTAAAACACCATATTTTACAAGCTTTTTCATAAGTTCTCCTTATTTTTTATAGATTATGTTCATTATATCAAAAATAACCCTTTGAGAATTCTCAGATAAGTGTATGTAAACAAATTGTAATATTTCATTATACACTTCGCACTAACAAGCCCTCCTTCCCCTACGAAGCGCTCAATTCGCCTATAACATTGGTGCAAACAACTGCATAATCTCTTTAATCAAATGCTGGTACCAGGTGATCCGGAAAGTGTCCAACTGAATCTGCTGAGATACAGAGAATATCTCTTCAAAATCCGCTCGTATCTTGGTCAATTCTGGGCTTCGATACATCCAGACAGCATTCTCATAGTGGTGGACTAGGCTGCGATAGTCAAAGTTGATGGTTCCGACTACTGCGACTTCATCGTCGGCCAAGACTTGCTTGCTATGGATAAAGCCTGGAGTGTACTCATAAATTTTCACCCCTGCTTCCATGAGGTCTGGATAAGCCCCTCGTGTAACGATTTGGATCAGTTTTTTATCTGGAATGAAAGGAGTCACGATGCGTACATCGACCCCTCGGAGTGCCGCATTTCGAATATCTTCTGTCAAATCATAATCAATGATTAAATAAGGGGTCGTAATATAGACATAATCCGTCGCCTGATTGATGATATTCTGATAAACAGACTTACCAACTTGGGATTTGTAGATGGGTTTAGGACCGCTACCAAAGGGAATATAGAAGCCCTCACCCTCTACCGCTTGGTTTTCCATATGGTATTTATCAAAATCTTCAATTTCCCCCTGGTTGACGTACCAGTTCATGAGAAAGAGCCGCGTCAAGGCCTTAACCGCTCGACCATCTAAGCGCACTGCACTATCCTTCCAATGACCGAAGCGCTCTATCTGATTGATATACTCATCCGCTAGGTTAACCCCACCTGTATAGCCAATCTGACCATCAATGACCAAGATCTTGCGGTGGTCTCGATTGTTATAAGCCACCGTCAATCGTGGCACCACCTTGTTGAACTTATGGGCGTCAATGCCTAATTTTCGCAAGCGTCTGGTATAGTTTCCCTTAAGGGTCGCCATACAGCCGATATCATCGTAGAGCAATTTCACCTCTACCCCTTCTTTAACCTTTTCAAGTAGGATATCTAGGATACTATTCCACATCAGGCCTTCCTCGATGATGTAGAATTCGAGAAAGATAAATTTCTTAGCTGAGCGCAAATCCTCCAACAATTGCGGAAGCATCTGATCCCCTAGTGGGAAGAAAATCGAAGCTGTCCCGTTGTACAGGTCTGCATTGTGGTCCATGGATAGAATAGACTTGACCATCCCATACACGGTCTTGCTCTCTTCTTTCAACTGGAGGCGAAGCTCGTGGCTATTATCCTCACGGAACTTCATGGACTCCATATTTTCCAACTGAACCATCTCTTTTTTGGACAAACGCCGCTCCCCAAACATGAGGTAAAGAAGGGAACCAAAAACGGGGATGACGGCAATTAAGAGCCAGGTCACCTTGCTCTCTGGAGGCATATTCCGGTTAACAATCGCCAAAATGGTCGAGATATACAAGAGGACCATGATGGTGACAGACATCCAATTAGGGAACCATTCATTTAGCCAAAAGAAGGCTGCAAAGGACAACCAGAGTTCAAACCCCATAAAAAGGATACTGAACCCATATTTGGACATTAACAATCGAATTTTTCGAAAACTCACCCTCGTTCTCCTTCTTTTCTAATCCCTACTAGTATACCAGTTCTAAGAAGGGAGCGCAAACCCGATAAAGAGAAAAAAGAGGCTGGGACAAAAGTCCTAGCCTCTCAATTGTCTTTGGATTATCGAGCAAGACGCAGTGGTTGAGTGGGCTCTACTACACTGATTTCATCAGCTTTCACAGCCCTACCCAACTGTGCGGAGGTGGGACGACGAAATTGAATTCTAACGAATTACCAATTTCTGTCCCACTCTCACTTCTGCTAGTTTATTGCTTGGTCAGAACAATTGTATCATCATCATAGAGCTCTTGGTCAAAGTCTTCCAGAGTCAATTGTTGCCCCTCTAGTCGATAGCGGTAGACATCATCTCCAATGATAATCGACTGGTTGGCAGCATCTAGTTTCACTGGCTTGATTTCTTGTTCTCCGTCAGGCTCCACAGCTGTCCAAGTTCCTGTATTTTCTGTGACAACTAAGGTAATCTGGTCCGCTTCATCTACCCCTTTGTAGGTTCCATCAATATTACCTTGAGTCACTTGAGTGTTTGTAGTATTTAAACTAGATGAATTTGAGCTTCCATCAGAAGAACTTCCTTGTGTATTTGTTGTCTTTGCTTCGGAAGCAGTCACCTGAATATTAGACTGTGAAGACGATGGTGTTTGCTGATTCGAACACGCTCCAAGTAGGAGGACTGTAGCTGTTGCTAATAAAGCAGTTACTTTCTTTGCCATAGATGGTCTCCTTTCGCGCCAACTTTTCAACAGACTTCCCCGTTCATTTGTGGCTCACCTTTAGTATACGATAGAGCCTGTTTTTGGTCAATCTTAATGACTGGCCGATGAGAGTTGTTGCCTATAAAGGATTCTTTCCCTGATCTAATAGATATGCGCGAACTTCGGAAATAAAGTAGAGAGAACCAGTGACAAAGAGCACCTCTTGACCATCTTGTCGGCTATAAAAGTCTTGCAAATAATCTCTGAAATCTGCTACATAAGGATAGCCTAAGCCATCCGTCTCTTGGACCACTTCCCCATAAGCAAAGGTCGTCACCGTCAAGTCCGCCTCCGGCAAGTCGCTGGCAAAGATCTCCAACATCCCTTTGTAATCCTTACGCTTTAAAGCACCAAAGAGGATCCTCACGCGCTTATCTGAAAAGGTACGGGCATATTCGACCAAGCGATGGATGGCATGGGGGTTATGAGCGCCATCTAGATAGACGCCCTGGTCAAAATTCTCCAGACGTCCCGGCCAGCTAGTCGCTTGCAAAGCCTCCCGAACACCGTTTTCATCGACCGCCAGACCTCTCTGCTCCATGAAGAGGAGAAAGGCTTCAAGAGCCACCGCAGCATTCTCTTCCTGATAAGCTCCATTGAGCCCAATTTTCAGTGAGTCAAACCGATGGTGCGCATCTTGAAAGACGCCCTTTATCAGTTGGAAATCTTCTCCATAGCGAGCCAGTGGACAGCCTATTGCCTGGACCTTTTCTATGCAGACTTGCTCAGCCTCTTTAGCCAGTGGACCGATAACAGCCGGCTTCCCGGCTTTAAAGATTCCAGCTTTTTGCCTAGCAATGGCCTCTAGGCTTCCTCCCAAGGTCTCCTGATGATCCAGCCCTACTGAGGTGATCACTGCTACCTCTCCTGTGATGACATTGGTCGTATCAAGGAGGCCTCCGATCCCAACCTCGATCAAGGCCAGGTCTACTTTTTGTTCATGGAAATACAAAAAGGCCAAGAGGGTGATGATCTCAAAGTAAGAGAGTTGGTCGTGGGTCTCGAGAAGCTGAGACTCCATCGCTTGGATGCTCTGACCCAAGCGAATCAGATCTTGATCCGAAATTGGTTGCCCATTGATACAGATCCGATCATGCATACTAACGATATGCGGAGAAGTAAAGGTCCCGACTTTTAGGCCATGCTGTTGGAATAGTTGGCGCATAAAAGCAATGGTTGATCCCTTCCCGTTAGTCCCCGTCACATGAATCATCGGAACAGCGTTATGAGGGTCCCCTAAGAGCTTTACAGCCTGTTGCATCCGCCCCAAGCCTGAACGAAAATTGAGTCCAATTCGACTATTCATCCATTCTTCAATTTGATTCATTTCTTTCTCCTAAAAGAAAAGAGCGATCAAGCCTTTTTGCTGGCTCACGCTCCCCTATTTCTTTGGTTTCTTATTTCACTTCCAGTATTTTTAGAAGCTGGGCTAAAAACATCCACTGGATGTTCCAACTCTTTCTAGATTCTAGGAGTTGGGGTAAAAATGTTCACTGAACATTTTTACTCCTCCATAAAGCTGTTGAAGACTTCTTCAATCATGTTCCATTCATCATCTGAATCTTCTGGGATTGGTTGAAGGTCGCCTTCTGTTCCGTCTTCGTTTTCAGTAAATGAGTAGGCTTGGATTTCTACTTCACCGTTTTCATCTTCTTCTGCATTTGCAGGAATCAAAAGAACATAGTTTTTACCAAATTCTTCTTTTCCATCAATGGTCAAAAGGATTTCAAACAAAGTTTCGTTCCCTTGCTCATCTACCAATGTAATCAATTCGCGTTCGTCATGGTTGTGGTCATGATTGTGTGCCATCTTATTTCCTCTTTTTCTAAAATTTTCGATCTAAATAATTTTGCAAAATCAACTGGGCAGCTAATTTATCAATTACTTTTTTTCGCTTATTTCGGCTGATATCCGCTTGCTCAATCAACATCCGCTCTGCGGCAACGGTCGTCAAACGCTCGTCCTGATACTCAACCGGCAAGTTGAATAACTCTTCAAGGCGCTTTCCATAAGCTTGACTCGCTTCCACTCGAGGACCGCTTGTGTTGTTCATGTTTTTCGGCAAACCAACGACAAAGCGATCAACCCGGTATTCCTTCACCAGTTCAGAGAGACGGTCAAAACCAAACTCTCCTTTCTCCTCATCAATCTGAATAATCTCCAGACCTTGAGCGGTAAAACCTAATGGATCACTGATGGCTACTCCGACTGTCTTCGAGCCAACGTCTAGTCCCATAATTCTCATTAGAGATCGATCCCTTGCCCTTTCAAGTAGTAACGAACCAATTCTTCAACAATTTCATCTCGTTCGTACTTACGAATTTGGTTGCGAGCGTTGTTATAACGAGGTACATAAGCAGGATCACCACTGAGTACATAACCAACGATTTGATTGATTGGATTGTAGCCCTTCTCATCCAAAGATAAGTAGACATCCTTTAATGTATCACTAATTTCTTTACGGTTTGAATCGTCAAGATTAAAACGTACTGTTTCGTCTGTAAATCCCACAATACCACCCTCTTTCTTTATATTCATACTATTATATCATAATTTCCATACTTTCTCAAACGAAAATTATTGATTTTACGGGCTTTCTTGGACTTTTCATCACTTATTTTCGAAAGCAATCTGCTACATTTTTTCAATGACTTTATTTTACTTCTTTAAAGCCATTCTTTTCCAAGTTTTTGATGAAGAGCGTTGGAGAGTAGGTCTTGATCATTTTGCAAATTTCTCCCAAGTCTTCGCTGTTTTTAATGTCATCGAAGTCTACTTTATCAGGATCAATCTCAATCTCAGAGATCATTGCTTCACCTGTCCAATCTGATGTCACAGTGATTCCATCGTAGTCTCTCAATTCATCAATGCCACCTTCACCTTCGTATCCTTCGATCAAGGCTTGTTTGGCACCTTCTTTATCATCCTCAGCATCGATCAATTTCTTGACTTCATCTTTGAATTCATCCGACACATGAGTCGCTAGTTTGATGGAAACTTTTTTGTATTTCTTACCTTGGTAGGATACGGTTACTGTAATTTCCTGTTTGGCTACCTCGTCAGCCTCATTGACATCTCTGTTAATCTTAAAGGTCCGAGTAACGACGCTATCTTTCGATAAGGACTTGCCCCCTTTTGATTGAGAGTTCCCACAACCTGCCAAGATAAGCAATCCAGCAACGACTAGTAATAGAAATTTTTTCATGTTTTTTCTCCTTATTCTTCTTTTGCTCCATTACGGAGTAGATTATTCATATATTCTGTTGGTGTCAATTTCAACAAATCTGCAATATTAGCCGATTTGAAGTACTCTAACTCAACCGCTTTTTTAGTATCCAACTGGGTAAAATCATAGGTGATGACCGTTTTGTATTCATTTTCATTTGGGACGGTCAGTTCAATGGTAAAGCCTGGAAGAGTCCGTGCTTGTTGGAGTTGTTCGTCCTTGTCCATCGACTCCACCATCAATCGTTGGGCTTCTTCGAGGCCAACTTCTTGAATGGCATTTTTTAATTCATCACTAGCAGGAGTGGTATTGGTCATGACCAATTTTTGTAATTGTTCCCCTTGATAGGTGATGGTCTGCTCTTGACGAATACCTTTCTCATCTGTTGGAAGAACAAAATGTTTGGTAAAGACTTGCTGCTCTTCTGCCTTCTCTAACAGATTTCGATTTTCTTTATTGAACGATTCAATTTTAGCACTGTTGGATTTTTGAACACTGGAAGAATCGGTTTTCCCATGTTTCTTCTGTCCACAAGCTGTCAGCGTCAGGAGCAAGACTCCTAGACAAATAAGCTTCTTTTTCATGTTTTCTCCTTTGATAAGCTTCTAGAAAGGGATTTTCCCCACAGAAGTATTGTACCATAGAATGCCCCGCAAAAACATTCTTACAACCATTTTTTCGTGGATTCTTTGGCCAGATACAAAAGAAAAAGTCGAGACCTTGACATCTCGACTCTTCTCAGTAGCTCAATGATTGGCTACTTTTCTTATAGGGCTGCTCTTAAGCGAGCCTCCGCATTTTCAACATTTCGTACAGAACGTGGTAAAAAGGCGCGAATATCATCTTCCTTATAACCAACTTGAAGTCGCTTGTTATCCACTAGGATAGGACTTTTCAAGATTCGTGGTGTTTCTAAGATGATATCGATGACTTCATTCATGCTGAGATCTTCAATATCGACACCTAGATTCTTAGCATATCGGTTTTTTGAAGAAACGATACTTGCAATGCCATTTTCTGTTTTGGTCAAAATATCGAGTAATTCTTCTTTTGTAATCCCTTCTTTACCAAGGTTTTGTTCTTTATAGATCAACTGATGAGCATTTAGCCAAGTTTTGGCTTTTTTACAACTCGTGCAACTTGAAACTGTGTAAATTTTAATCATGCATGCACTCCTTTCGCCACACGATAATAACATTGTAGTATATTATACCATAAAAACCATCAGTCTTTCGACCTATTTTGAAAAAAATTACTCTTCAATCTCAATAGCATCATCAAGATCTAGTGTTACTTCTTCAAGAAGTGGGCTTTCAGCTACTTCATCTTGTGCAACTACAGCAGTGTCATCATCGATCAAGCCGAAGCGCACGCGCACTTGGTGGTCAATCTCATCAAAAATTTCTGGATGGTCTGCCAAGTACTTCTTAGCATTTTCAGAACCTTGGCCAATCTTCTCACCGTTATAAGAATACCAAGCACCAGCTTTTTGGATCAAATCAAGATCTGTCGCAATTTTTAGCAATTCACCTGTACGTGAAATTCCTTCCCCGTACATGATTTCAACCATGGCTTCTTTGAACGGTGGAGCCACCTTGTTCTTCACAACCTTGATCTTGGTTTCCTTACCAACGTTGGTATCTTTTTGGTCCCCAGTCCCTTTGATTTGAGTATTTCCACGAACATCTAGACGAACAGAAGCGTAGAATTTAAGGGCACGACCACCAGGTGTGGTTTCTGGATTCCCAAACATGACCCCAACTTTTTCACGCAATTGGTTGATAAAGATAGCAATGGTCTTGGTCTTGTTGATCGAAGCTCCGAGCTTACGCATAGCCTGGCTCATCATCCGAGCTTGCAAACCAACGTGGCTATCACCGATATCACCATCGATTTCTGCGCGTGGGACCAAGGCAGCAACAGAGTCGATAACGACCAAGTCAACGGCACCAGAGTCAATCAATTTACCAGCAATTTCAAGTCCTTGTTCTCCTGAGTCTGGTTGAGACAAGAGGAGTTCATCAATATTAACCCCAAGAGCTGCAGCATAAGATGGGTCCAAAGCGTGCTCGGCATCGATAAAGGCAGCAATGCCTCCTTCTTTCTGTGCTTGCGCTACTGCATGGAGGGCAACGGTTGTTTTACCAGATGATTCTGGACCATAGATTTCGATGATCCGACCTTTTGGATAACCACCAGCACCCAAGGCAATATCAAGAGCCAAGGAACCTGAGCTCATGACTTGAACTTTTTGCTCTGCGCGTTCGCCCAGACGCATGATGGATCCTTTACCAAAGTCTTTTTCAATCAACTTTAGGGCATCATTGAGCGCTTTTTCACGCTCATCTCCAAATTTCTTAGAGATATCATCTAATTTTTTCTGTTTTTTCGCCATTCTTTTCTCCTATATTCAAAGCGTAATGCTATACAAGCTTCTTATCATTATAGCAAATTTTCATCTAATAATACAGTCCGGCGTACCAGATTAAAGGCATGAAGGACTGCAACTTTACGAACATCCATACGACTCCGGCCAGCGATATTGACCTTGATCGATTGGACTCCTTTAGGACCTGCAATTCCAATAAAAACGGTCCCTGCTGGGTGGCCTTCTAGACTGTCTGGACCAGCAACACCTGTCAGACTGACTCCATAGTCGGCCCCTGTTAAGAGACGGGCTTGCGCTGCCATCCGCTCAGCTGTATGGGCAGAGACCACTCCATGTTCTTGCAACTCAGCTAGGGGGATTTGGAGCATTTTGCTCTTTTCCTCTATGCTGTAAGTGACGAAACCTCCTGGTAGGACTGCCGAGGCTCCTGAAAAATTAGCCAGAGTCGACTGGAACATCCCGGCCGTCAAGCTCTCTGCTGCGGTTAGGGTCAAACCTCTCTCGCGCAAGAGTTCAAAAGCAACCTTGGCTAGGGAATTGTCATCTCCATAGCCATAGAAGAGCTGGCTCAAGGCTTGACCATCCAAAGTCTCATGACGGAGGATCACTTGCTCCAACCGATCCAATTTCTGATCAGCCTGCTCTTGTGACACGGCCTTGGTCGACAAGCGCAAGGTCACTTCTCCGGTCTTGGCATAAGGAGCCACCGTCGGATCAGTCTGGCCATCAATCACATCGGCTAGAACGGTTACCAGCTGGCTTTCCCCAATCCCAAAGAAGCGCAAGACGCGTGAGTAGAGCTTTTCTCCTGTTGCTAGAAGAGGCACTAACTCATCATTGACCATAGGTTTCAATTCACTAGGGGGACCAGGCAAGACCACGTAGCTAACGCCCTCTACTTCGATTAGTCCTCCCACTGCCAAACCGGTCAGATTTTGGAGCGGTGTTGAGCCTGTTACTATTTGAGCTTGTCTCAGATTGTTGGGAGTTCGAACATGGTCTGGCCGACTGGCAAAGAAACGGTCCAACTTGGCCATTGCTTCTGGATCAAATGTCAGATCTTTACCCAAAAACTGGGCTAGAGTCTGCTTGGTCAGATCGTCTTCGGTCGGTCCGAGGCCTCCCGTGAGGATGACGAGATCACTTCGATCACGCGCAATCGCAAGAACAGATAAGAGACGATCGGCATTATCCCCAACTGCAGTTTGGAAATAAACGTCGATCCCTAGACCGGCCAACTTTTCTGATAAGAATTGCGCATTGGTATTGACAATCTGTCCTGTGAGAATTTCGGTTCCCACTGCAATGATCTCTGCTTTCATAACGCCTCCACTTATACTATTCGTAATTTTTCTTCATTGTAACACAATTTCCTAAATTATTTTAAAAACAGATTGAAGAAAAAGTTCATTTTAGGTAACTTTCTTCAATCTGTTTCTTTTAGAGTATTATAAAGTAAAAAAACTCTTATAAATTCCGTTACATCAATATTCCTAAGAGATTTAACTACGTGGTAACCAACTTCTAAAAGGGCTTGCCTATATTCTGAAGTAAGCACATCGAGCGGTCATTTTTATATTGCTTTATTGACATAAAATCGTATCTCTAACGCTATTCCTTATATTTTCCTATCATTTTTTATGATACAATAGCATCAATTTATTTTTAGGAGGATAATATATGACTTCTACTATTGGTATTATAAGTTTATCTAGTGGGACTATGGGTGAAGACTTTGTCAAGCACGAAGTGGACTTGGGTATTCAACGTCTCAAGGACCTCGGACTCAATCCTATCTTTCTACCTCATTCGCTAAAAGGCTTAGATTTTATCAAAGAACATCCTGAAGCTCGTGCAGAGGATTTGATTCAGGCCTTTTCTGATGATAGCATCGACATGATCCTATGCGCCATTGGTGGAAACGATACCTATCGCTTGCTACCTTATCTTTTTGAAAATGACCAACTACAAAAGGTTATCAAACCAAAGATTTTTCTCGGTTTCTCGGATACGACCATGAACCATCTCATGTTGCATAAACTAGGAATCAAGACTTTTTACGGCCAATCATTTCTAGCAGACATTTGTGAGTTAGACAAAGAAATGTTGCCATATAGCCGCCACTACTTTAAAGAATTGATTGAGACTGGAAAAATCTCAGAAATTCGCCCTAGTAACGTTTGGTACGAGGAACGGACTGATTTTAGTCCCAAAGCCTTGGGAACACCTCGTGTCAGCCATGCAAATACAGGTTTTGACTTGTTACAAGGCAATGCTCAGTTTGAGGGAGAAATCCTCGGTGGTTGTCTTGAGTCTCTCTATGATATTTTTGACAACTCTCTACACGCAGATAGCACAGACCTCTGCCAAAAATACAATCTTTTCCCTGACTTATCCGACTGGGAAGGAAAGATCCTACTGCTAGAAACCAGCGAAGAAAAGCCTAATCCTGAAGACTTCAAAAAGATGTTGCGGACTTTAAAGGAAACTGGTATATTCGAGGTCATCAATGGACTATTAGTCGGAAAACCTATGGATGAAACTTTCTATAACGACTATAAAGAGGCACTATTGGATTTCATTGATAGCAATATCCCGATTGTCTATAATCTAAATGTTGGTCATGCAACTCCAAGAGCGATTGTTCCCTTTGGAGTCCACGCGTATGTAGATGCAACGGAGCAAGTCATTCGCTTTGACTATAACAAAGAAAGCTGAGATAAATTTCTCAGCTTTTTCTATATTCTCAAATACTTTCGCTATCTGTACTCACTACTTACCACTTTTCCATTCACAATCATTCTCATGGTCATCAACCAGACCTGCAGCTTGTAGAAAGGACAAAACTGCAACAGGACCTGTAAACTTAAAACCCCGCTTTTTGAGGTCCTTGGATAATGTCCCAGATAAGGCTGTTTTAGCTGGTGCTTGACTGTAATCTGGAACATCATTGACAATGGTTTTTCCATCGACAAAAAACCAGAGATAGGCATCAAAGGTGCCAAACTCTGCCTGGACTTGTAAAAAGGCTTGAGCATTGGTCCGTGTCGCATAGATCTTAGCACGATTTCGGATGATAGCTGGATTGTCCATCAAAGCCTCCAGTTCCTCATCCGTCATCTCCGCGACACTTTGAAGATGGTAACCATGAAAAGACTCTCGGAAAGCCTGCCGTTTATTGAGTACCGTTTCCCAAGATAGTCCAGCCTGATAGGTCTCCATACAGAGCAACTCAAAAAGCGCCTGGTCATCGTGGAGGGGCTGTCCCCACTCCTCATCATGATAGGCCACATAGAGAGGATTGTTCATTTTAACCCAGCCACAACGTTTTGGCATAGGAACCTCCTATTTCACCAACATCTTCAGGGCAGACTTGATATAGTTCTCTGCTGTATCGGTCGTGCCTTCAAAGAATTTCTTGATTTTCTTAAGCTCCGTTGCCTTGTAGCCCAATGCCAACATAGCTTCCATAGCTTCTTCCAGGGCTTGGTTTTCTTCTGAAACTTTGGCTTTGGACTGAGCCGGTGCATCTTCTAGGTCAAGATTGATCTTACCTTCTAGGTCCAAGACCATCTGTTGGGCTGTTTTCTTGCCGATCTTCGGAAACTTGGTCAAGTAGGTAATATTCTTGCTTTCGATGGCTTGGACAAGGCCTGCATTGTCATCTGCAGCGATAATAGCCAGAGCTGAGACAGGTCCAATCCCAGAGACTGAGATCAAGTTTAAAAAGAGCTGTTTCTCTTCTTCGGTCGCAAAACCATAGAGAAGATGAGCATCTTCACGGACCACTTGGTGCAGATAGACTTGCACCTCTTGATTCATTTTTCCAGAGTAGGCATAAGGATTGGCCACATGCAAGAGATAGCCGATTCCAGCTGTTTCTACCACAATGTATTTAGCAGTGATTTTCGTTAAAATTCCTTTAATGTATTCGTACATAATCTTCCTTTATTCTTTGTTTAATACTTGCCCAATTCCCGTAAACTGGTGTGATTTTCCTGAATGCGTCGGAACATCTTTTCCATATCCGACTTGGTAAAGTTAACCAAGACAGGACGGCCATGAGGGCAGTTATAAGGGTTGTCACATTGGGATAGTTGGTAGATGAGATCCCGTGCGGAGTAATCATCCAGTGTGTGGTTGGCTTTGATGGAGCGTTTGCAGGACATCATGATGGCCAACTCAGCCCGGTATTTCTTGATGGACACTTCTTTGGTCAAAAGGAGCATGTCACACATTTCGTAGATACCCGACTCGATCTCTTCTTCCTTCATCCAGATCGGATGCTCCCGCAAGATCAACTGGTTGGCTCCGTACTCTTCAAGATAAACTCCCACTTCCTCTAGGAGGTGTTTGCGCTGTTGCAGGCGAATCAGATCGTCTGCAGGGAACTCAAAGATATAAGGCACCAGCAGTTGTTGCTGACTGCCGTCTACGTTCCCGATGCTCTCCCGATATTCTTCGTATTTGACCCGCTCTTGGGCCGCGTGCTGGTCAATGATGTAGAGACCCCCATTACCTTGGGCAAAGAGATAGGTCCCATGCATCTGACCAAAATATTCCAACTCTGGGAAGGTCGAATGTTCCTCCCCGTTCAACTTATCATAGGCCTTGTCTAGACTAGCTAGATCCAACTCTGGGTGATCCAGTTGATCATACTGAGGCGCCTTTCGCTCCGCGAATTTGATGGCTGGTGATTTGGCCTCCTGATTTCCCTCTTCTGGGGCAAAGAGAACCGTTTGCTCTGGGGTCAATTCACCACTTGGCTGGGATTCCCCGACCTCTGGACGGACAAAGAAGTCTCCCTTGTCTCGGTCGTAATAGAGACTATTTTCTTTTAGAGGGAGGCTGGTCTGGACTGGCTTTTCTGTTCGACGAAGCGTTGACTTAGCTAGATTTTCTAGAGCATCTGGAATCAGATCCTGCTCTTTCAAAGCGGAGACAATAGCCTGGGAGATCAAGGCCATTAGTTCTCGTTCTTTAGAAATACGCACCTCTTGCTTGGTCGGGTGGACATTGACATCCGCTAGATAGGGGTCAATCTGGATATTAATCACCGCTATCGGGAAGCGTCCGACCATGAGTTTACTGCCGTAGCCATCCAAGATGGCCCGATTGAGCAAGAAATTCTTGATGTATCGACCGTTGATAAAGAGACTAATGTAATTGCGATTGGCCCGGGTCAATTCTGGCAAAGAGACGAAGCCCGACACTTCAAAGTCCAAATCACCTGTCTCGATGGCAACCATTTTCTTAGCGGTAGCGAGCCCGTAGACTCCTGCGATGGCTTGACGGAGATTTCCCGTCCCTGCCGTCCGTGTCATTTCATGGCCGTCATTGATCAAGGTAAAGGCAATCTCTGGATGGGCCAGACTCAGGCGGTTGAGAATGTCGACGATATGGGACAACTCTGCCTGTTGGCTCTTCATATATTTGAGGCGGGCTGGTGTATTGAAAAAGAGGTCCTCAACTGTGATTTTTGTCCCCACAGGGCTAGTCGCCGGCTCAAGAGAAGTGATTTCGCCCCCTTTAGCCTCTAGCTTGGTCCCATGACTAGCTCCTTCCTGAGCTGTCAGGATGGTCATGACACTGACAGAGGCAATAGACGGCAAGGCCTCGCCACGGAAACCTAGGGTCCGAATGCGAAAGAGGTCGGCTTGACTCTTGATCTTACTAGTGGCATGGCGACGAAGGGCTAATTCCACTTCCTCATGGGCAATCCCTTGTCCATTATCCGTGATTTGAATGCTCTTTAAGCCAGCTTCTTCGATCTCTACGACAATCTGACTAGCTCCCGCATCGATGGAGTTTTCAACCAGTTCCTTGACCACACTAGCAGGGCGCTCGATGACCTCACCGGCAGCGATTTGATTGGCTAGAATTTCTGGTAATTCGATAATCTGTGACATAGCTTCCCCTCTTATGTTTTATACGCGCATAGGTAGAACTATTATACCATATCTACAAGGAAGCCCTCCCTTTATAAAACCTTGTGCTCCAGCTCCATTAAAGATACCGTCTTCTACCAGATAAACAGACAAACTGACCGAATATGCGAAAAGCCTTGTCTTGATGCCTGAAAAAGTGTTTAATAGACTTGTAAGCAAGAAGGCCTGCTAGCGGATCGCTTACTTGACGTCAATATGTTAGAAGGGATTTGTATGAAAGTAACAGTTACCATTGACCCCCATTTTCAAGAAGAAGGCGTAGCCATTACAGCGCCACAACCTAGCGAACGCATCCAGAAAGTCCAACAATTCATAGAGGAATTGGACCAGAAGGAACGCTTGCGAGCGAAAAAGGAGGGCGAAACCTATCTTGTAGAGACTCACTTGTTTCATCGGTTCTATATTGAAAACCGTCAAGTCGTTGGGGAAACAAAGGATGACCACTTCATCCTCACCGGTCCTCTCTACCAACTCTCTGAAGATTTGCCCATCTACTTTTTAAAAATTTCCCAATCTGAAATTATCAATACCAAAGAAATCGATCAGCTGTATTTTACCAGCAGCGGATCGGTCCAAATCAATCTGAAAAACGGGACCATCACCTATTCGTCTCGTCGCTATTTAAAAGCTATTAAGGAGAAATTATCATGTTAAAGACTCATCTATCGAATGCCTCTAAAGGCATCTTCATCGGCCTTACCCTCTCTATCGTCTTTTCTTTCCTAAACTCATCTTCCACTTACATGCCTCTCAGTCCAAGTTCAGGCGTTGGACAATGGATGCAAGCCCACGACGTGCATGGATCCCTTGTCATGCTCTATTGTATCCTTATATGGGCTGGCATCGGCTTGCTCTTCAGCTTAGGAAAAAACCTGTTCAACAAAGACTGGAGCCTCCTCCGTGCGACCCTCAGCCACTACCTTTTGATGCTCTTTGGTTTTCTACCTTTGGCAACTTTGGGAGGCTGGTTCCCAATCCAAATCAGCTTCTACATCTCCGTCATTATAGAGTTTAGCCTTGTGTACTTGGTTATCTGGGCGGTTTCTTATCGCATTTACAAGAAAAAAGTAGAAGAGATCAACCAACAGTTGCAAGGGAAAGCCTGAAGAATTCAAAAAACAGTTCGAATGAACTGTTTTACTCTCAATAATTCCGAGTGTCTGAAACAACTGTGTTTCAGGCACTTTTCTCACAGCGGAAAGTTTTAATCTATTCAGAATTGATTCTAATAAAATGACTCAATTTTTTTACGAAAAACAGTCTATCTATATTCTCCTATGCTTACTTCACTGGAGGAATTGGTGGCATAAATAAATCTTTCAAATCATCTACGGAGTCTGCTTTCATCCATTCTGTCATTCCTTGTTTCCAGACTAGACTTGAAGGTAATAACTGCCCTGATAGAGCCATTTGCGTCAAAGCATTCTTATCAAAAGGTCCAGATGCTTGTCCATTAACAGCTATGTGATAGGCGGTTGTAGGTAGGGGTGGCGGTGTCATCCCCATCTGTGGTTGCGTATTCGTCATGATATTATTCATCGTTCCGGCAATATTCTGGCCTACAGCCCCGCCAACCGCAATACCTGCCATCATTGCAGTAGGATTAAAACCTGCATCTCCTCCCAATGAAACAGTTCCTGAACCAGCAGAGCCCATTTGTCCTAATGCTTCAGCACCAGCAATACCAACCTCTGTTTGTTTCTCAATTTGGAAAGCACCTAGATTTGAAGACTGCGTCTGCTTATGCTGGGCATATTGTCCTTCTTCACGCTGAATACGAATTCGCTCAACATAATCAGTTGTCTCAGCTTCGATCTTAGCCGTTGTGACATCTTTAGTAACGGAAATAAGCTGTCGATAACCTTCACTTGCCTTATCAATTTCTATTGACGCAATATCAACATTTGAAACAGTGACACCAAAAGTAGCTTCCAACCTCTCTATGACATCTCTTTCAAGAGCATCATTTATTATGGCAATTTTATTCTCAAGTTTAATGACAGGAATGTTATGTTCCGCAGGAGCATTCGCAACAATATTTTTAGTATATCGAGCTACTGCATCCTTAATTTGTTTTTGAAAATCATTAAGATTAAATGTTTGAAGTCGATGGAGCTTGATAAATTCCTTATAATCAGAAATTTTAAAGCTAATTGTTCCTCGAACTGCAACAGGAACACCAAAATCTAAAAACCTTGGATCATAGACATCAAAAAATGGCACTGCAAATTTCACTTGGATAAGTTGCGCAAGATTGATGAAATAAACTTCTGCTTGGAAGGGTGTCCCACCGTCATAAGCCGCTCCTACTATGCTTGCTAAAATGGGAAAGTTCGATGTCTTAATAGTCTGGTCATAAGGACCTAAAATATAATCTTGTATCGTCCCGTCTTTTTGCTTATAAACAAAGACAGCAACTTCTCCATCTTTAACACGTAATGAGGATCCCCAGCGGATAGCATTTTCTCGATCACTTGCACCTTGTTGAACCCCTCTAGGATGCCATTTCCATATCAAATAGGATGCTTCATCACAACGGATTTCATCCATGAAACCGCCTGTTTTATTCATACCAAATACTTTCATACCCTTCTCCTATAACTTTTCAATATTTAAACATGTTATTTATTTTCTTTTTCTCCAAGGGATTAGTAAAAATGATCCCAATAGTAAAAGTGTTCCAGGTATTGAAAAAATAAGTACAAGAGCATTCCCTTTACCCAATGCATTTTCCAATAGAGCTGCTATTGAAATTATAATTAATCCGATAGTAAAAGTTAGAAGGAATTGCAATTTTTTGGATTTCTTAACGGTAGTAACCAAAACTTTTTGTCTTTTATGTTTTTGAGTCTGAGTGTACAACTGATGAATGTAGTGAAATTCTTGAGTATCTCCAAAAGAAAGTGTTGCCTTCTGATAAGCTTGCTGTAGCTTTGCTTCCCAAGCTTCATAATCATAATCATACGAATTCATATTTGAAGTCGCTAGAATGACAAATTCATAAATATCTTCTTTTGTATTTGGAACATAGAAATTTCGAATGATACTAATTTTTTGTTCCGCACTTTCAGCCAACTCTAATTTGGTTGCTAATTCATCCACTCTGCTCTTGCTCTTTGATCCCCTTAGCTCATAGCCACAGCTTGGACACGAAGACATAAAGGAGTTTAGCATCTCAGCACAATTTGGACACTTATGGAGCTCTCCATCATAGACTGATTTCCTTTGTTCCGATTCTGTATGCGCTTCTCCTATCTCTACACCACAACCACTACAAAAACGAGCACCTTCAACGAGTGCATGTCCACAATTTATACAAAAACCCATTTTCTTTTTCTCCATTTTCCCAGTTTACGCCAAAAAGTATCGGCGACACGGTTTCATTATACCGCTTTTTCGCCGCTCTGTAAATTCATTTTCACCCTTTAACAAAAGCATTCTAAGCGGTTACAAGTTTTTATAAAAAATAGAGCTTGAACAATTCATCAAGCTCTGTTTTTTAAATTCTCTTTTTCATCTCGGCAACTGCCATCATGACTTCCATCGGGGTCATGTTGTAAATATCGAGAGTTTTTAATTCTTCTAGTACTGGATGAGTGGCATCTGCTGCAAACAGAGATAACTGTTCTCCAAGCTCTGGAGAGGATTCTTGTGTTGGAGTCGCCATCGGCACTTCGTGGCTTTGGCCTTCTAATTGACTCAAGATAGTATCTGCCCGCTTCAAGAGATCGCTTGGCAGGCCTGCAATCTTGGCCACATGGATTCCATAGGATTTATCCGCCGGTCCCTCTTCAATCCGGTGCAAGAAGGTCACTTGGCCATCCTTCTCCAAGGTGGCGACGTGGACATTGCGCAAGCGAGATAGGGTATGCTCCAGGTCGGTCAACTCATGGTAGTGGGTGGCAAAGAGCGTCTTGGCACCTGTCCGGTCATGGATGTATTCGATGATGGCTTGAGCCAAGGCCATCCCATCATAGGTCGCCGTTCCCCGTCCCAACTCATCAAACAAGATGAGAGAAGCCGGAGTCGCTTGGCGAATGGCATTGTTAGCCTCCATCATCTCAACCATAAAGGTCGATTGGCCGGACACCAAGTCATCTGCAGCCCCAATCCGGGTATAAATCGCATCAAAAAGAGGGAGGGTCGCTGCTTGAGCCGGTACAAAGGAACCAATCTGAGCCATAATGACAATGATGGCCAACTGACGCATATAGGTGGACTTCCCGCTCATATTGGGCCCCGTAATCAACTGGATATCACAGGTCTCATCCATAGAAATGCTGTTGGGGATGTAGCTTTGAGCTCCCATCACCTTCTCAACAACTGGGTGACGCCCCTTCTCAATCCGGATATCACGCGCCTCTTGAAAGACTGGCCGGGTCAGTTGTTGTCTTTCAGCTACACAGGCCAAACCTTGCAAGACGTCCACCGTTGCTAGGGCTTGGGCTAGGGACTGCAAGCGCTGAATGTACTTGCCGACTTCCTCTCTGATCCGTAGGAAAATCGCATACTCTAGGCTAGTCGACTGTTCCCGAGCTTCTAGCATCTCCCCTTCGATCCGAGCCAGTTCTTCTGTCCCAAAGCGCTCAGAATTTTTCAAGGTTGCCTTGCGGAAGAAATGTGCTGGCACACGGGATAATTGGGAATTGGTCACATGGAAATAGTAGCCATCTTTTTTATTGTAGTCAATTTTTAGTCCGGTGATGCCACTGGCTTCCCGTTCTTTGGCTTCAATCTCTGCAATCCAGCCGGTCCCTTCCCGGAGAACGACACGGTACTGGTCCAGAGTTGGGTCAAAGCCGGTACGGATGATATTGCCTTCTGTTAGAACAATCGGGGCATCCGGATCAATCGCCGCTTCGATGAGACGGCAAAGCTCTGGTAGCTCATCTAACTGGGCGATGAGGAGGTCTAGCACCGGCTCTCCCATCTCTACCAAGAGCGACTTGACCAAGGGAACATGGCGTAGGGTTTCGCCCAACTGCAAGAGGTCCTTGGGAGTGGTCTTACCAAAGGAAACCCGACTGGCCAAGCGCTCGATGTCATAGACACCCTTGAGACGATCTGCCAGATCACTTCGCTCAAAGAAATGGTCCAAGAAGACTTGGATAATCTCTTGGCGCTCCTCGATCCGATGGCGGTCCATCAAAGGCTTCTGGATCCATGCCCGCAAGAGACGGCCTCCCATGGCTGTCTTGCTTTCATCTAGGAGCCAGTAGAGGCTGCCATGTTTTTTGCCAGTCCGAGCATTTTCTGTCAAGTCCAAACTCGCCTTGGTCGCATAATCCATCTGCAAGAAATCACGGACTTCATAGTGATGGGCAGGCTTGATATGGTGGAGTTCCCGCTTCTGGGTTTCCTGGACGTATTGGAGCAGGCCTCTTGCCGCTATTCTCTCCAAATGAGTCAACTCACCCCCTAAAAGTTGGACATCCTCCGCCACTTCTGAGATAGGGGAGAGCAAGAGGTTCATTTGCCCAAGAAGGACTCTTTCTTCCATTTCTGACAAGGAGTAGGTCAGGACAATCTCACGCGCCCGTAGGTTGCGGATCTCCCCACAGACCATGGCAAAATCATTTAGACTGGTAACCTGAAACTCCCCGGTCACTAGGTCCATATAGGCAAGGCCATAATCCGTCTCATCATGAGACAAGGCTATCAGGAAGTTGTTGGCGCTGTCTGGCTTGGTCGAATCGACAACGGTCCCCGGAGTAATGACTTGGACCACTTCCCGTTTGACTACACCGACGGCTTGCTTGGGATCTTCCATCTGCTCTGCAATAGCTACCTTGTAACCTTTTTCGATCAAGACATCGATGTACTGCTGGGCTGAATGATAGGGAACTCCAGCCATGGGAATCGGATTTTCTGCATTTTTATTCCGAGAGGTCAAAGAAATCTCTAAAATCTGAGCTGCATTGACGGCATCTTCATAAAAGAGCTCGTAAAAATCCCCCATCCGAAAGAGCAAAAAAGCATCCGGATAGTCTTTTTTGATATCTAGGTATTGCTGCATGCCAGGTGATAGTTTTTCTGCTGCCATATCGTTCCTTTTCTATATCATTGCATTCATTCTGAGTGCTTACTCCAACTCTAAACTGACATAAAATGAGGGCCGATCCCTTTCTGGACTGGTCCCTCGCCCTTGACTAGTGACTAGAATGTTGGAGAATGGTCTGCTGGACTGTTTGTGCTACTTCTTGGTCCTTGCAAACAATTAAGAGGGTATTGGCCCCTGCGACGGTGCCAAGGATTTGATCATCCAAAATCTCATCGACTGCGTTGGCTAAAATAGCCGCCTCTCCCAGCTCCGTCCGAACAACCAGTGTGAACTCCGCTCTAGAGACCACTTGTGCATATTGAGCAATCAGTCTAAAAATATCTGTTCGATCCGGTTCGTCTGCTAATTTATAATAGAGGCCACCCTTTTCTTTTACCTTGATCAGACCGATTTCTCGTAGATCTCTAGATAAGGTTGTCTGGGTCACTCCCGCCCCTCTTTGATCTAGACGGTCTTGAATGTCTTTTTGCGTCGATAACTTCTCATTTTGAATAATTTCTCGAATCAAAAGCTGACGTTCATCTTTTTTCATTTTTGCTCCACTTTTGAATAATTATACTTTGATTATACCAAAAAGTTTGAAGAAAGGCCGAATTTTGTGATAGAATAGTAACAAAAGACCAAAGGAGCTACTATGAATCATAAAGAACTTATTGCAAGTGAATTGGCAAAAGTCATTGAAGGCTTAGACCAAGAAACTATCTTAAATTTACTAGAGCAACCAAAATCTTCAGACCTCGGAGATATCGCCTTTCCTGCCTTTTCTTTGGCTAAAATCGAACGCAAAGCTCCTCAAGCGATTGCTGCTGATATTGCGGAAAAAATCGATGCCTCTCACTTTGAAAAAGTCGTTGCTACTGGTCCTTACGTAAACTTCTTCTTGGACAAATCTAAGATCTCTGATCAAGTCATCAAATCTGTTATCGAAGCAGGTGCAGACTACGGTCAGCAAGACGAAGGACATGGAGGAAATATTACCATCGACCTTTCTAGTCCAAATATTGCAAAACCTTTCTCAGTTGGTCATTTGCGCTCAACCGTTATCGGAGATGCTCTTTCAAATATCTTCCGCAAAATGGGCTACAACACCATTAAAATCAACCACTTGGGAGACTGGGGTAAACAATTTGGTCTCTTGATGGTCGCTTATAAAAAATGGGGTAGCAAGGAAGCTGTCGAAGCCAATCCAATCGATGAATTGTTGAAACTCTATGTCCGCATCAATGCCGAAATTGAAAACGATCCTGCTTTGGACGAGGAAGGACGTCTCTGGTTCAAGAAATTGGAAGATGGAGATCCAGAAGCAACTGAATTGTGGCAATGGTTCCGTGACGAAAGCTTGGTAGAATTCAACCGTATCTACAAACTCCTCGGTGTTGAATTTGACAGCTTAAACGGAGAAGCTTTCTACAATGACAAGATGGATGAAGCTGTCCAAATCCTTGAAGAAAAAGGCTTGTTGAAAGAATCTAAGGGAGCTAGCATCGTTGAGTTGGATGATGTCAACCTTCCACCAGCTATGATTAAGAAAACAGACGGTGCCACTCTTTATATCACTCGTGATATCGCCACTGCTATCTACCGTGCACGGACTTACAACTTTGTGAAAAACATCTATGCTGTCGGTCAAGAACAATCCAACCACTTCCGTCAGTTGAAAGCTGTTTTGAAGAAAATGGGATTTGACTGGAGCGACGATATGATCCACGTTGACTTTGGTTTGGTCACAAAGAACCGCCAAAAATTGTCAACTCGTAAAGGAAATATCATCCTGCTCGAACCAACTCTTCAAGAAGCGATCTCTCGTGCCAAAGCTCAGATCGAAGAAAAGAACCCTGAATTGGAAAACAAGGAAGAAGTGGCACATGCAGTCGGTGTTGGTGCCGTTAAATTCTACGACTTGAAGACAGACCGTCGCAACGGGTATGACTTTGACCTTGAAGCCATGGTATCCTTCGAAGGGGAAACTGGACCATACGTTCAATACGCATACGCACGTATCCAATCCATCCTTCGCAAAGCCAACTTCACACCATCAGCAGATGCAACATACAGCTTGAACGACCCAGAAAGCTGGGAAATCATCAAACTTCTCCAAGACTTCTCTCGTGTCGTGAAACGTGCTGCTGAAAACTATGATCCATCCTTGATTGCTAAATATGCTATCAACTTGGCTCAAGCCTTCAACAAGTACTATGCTCACACTCGTATCTTGGATGAAAGTCCAGAACGCGATAGCCGCCTAGCTCTTAGCTATTCAACAGCAGTTGTCTTGAAAGAAGCCCTTCGCTTACTTGGTGTCGATGCACCTGAGAAAATGTAATTTCTTCCTTACTTTTTGATAGGAAACCATCTCTTGTAGGGGTGAGAGGAATCGCTAAATAAGCCTTATTTAGTTCCATCTCACTCCTTTTCTCATGCTAAACACACCTATATTTTTAGGGATTATCGCTTCCCTTCATCCATTATCTTATCCTCTGGAGAACCCTATGAATCAAACTGTTTATATTCTTATTTTAGTTAGTCTGCTCATTCTCTTTTTAATCAATAAACACGAGAGAGAAAAACTGCAAAAGATTTTACAAGAGCAACTCTTAAAAGATGAAGTCTTCAAGGCAAGCATCAAGGAACAAATCCAAACGACGGAAAACATCAACGATGTCATCCACGCCATCAATAAGGACTATCGCCTCGGCCTCTTGCTCTCGAAAGAAATCACAGATCAATTAAAATAAGCAGCAAAAAGGAGGCGAGAAACTAAATCTCGCCTCCTCTTCTCTTTTGATAAGGAAAGTGCTTCAATACAAATTTTTAAAATAATATAGCTAGATGATTTTCAAAATAATGTTCATTATTATTAATCATTTAAGCAAATCTATAACTTTCCGCTGTGAGAAAAGTGCTAGAAACAATAGTGTTTCTAGCACTCGGGAGTTTTGAGACCTTAGGCTCAAAACTAAGTCATGGAACTTTGTAGAAGTTCGCTGACGTCCGTACTCACCTAAGGAAAGTTATTTAGAAGACTTTATCTTCAATCGAACCTCCAAGCCTAGGCTTGGAGGTTCTAATTTTAAAAGTGATACAAATCTTCTACAATGGCTGCTACTTTTTTGATATCCCCTAGCATTCCTCGCATCTCAAAGTCTGCTAGCACAGGGAAACCAAAGCGTTGGCTGTACTGCTTGGCCGTTAGGCAATATTGATTGTTGAAGTTGCGATTTCCTGATCCTACAACTCCCAAGCATTTAGTGGCATTGTCTCCATAGGCAATAAAGTCTGCTACATCGGTCGTTAAAATTTCCACATCTCCATTATCAACACCATTTCCTCCTTCTAGGTAGGTCGGCAAAAAGGCGATAAAAGGTGTATCAACTTCAAAGAAGGGCTTTCCTTCTTTGACTATATCTTTGACATGGATTTTTTCAATGACCAAGTCAGGGTACTGCTCCCATAGATAATCACTGAGACGACGAACAAAACTTTCAGTATTGCCACTTAAACTGATATAGACAAAACATACTTTCATTTTCTTCTCCAATCAGACCAGCTCCTCTTCTTTGTTCCAGACTTGAGGAGTTTTTAAATGCTATGATCTAAGCTTGAAGGTCGCTAGCTGGTCTATTTTTCAATTTGTAGAGGAGGATTCCCAAGTAAACAAGGGCTACAACCACACTCAAGACAAGTGCATATAAGCTAGAAGCCTGTAACAAGGTCCGCAATTTGTCTGACGTGATCACAGACATAGAAGAACGATAAGACAAGAAATTATGCAAGCTCATTAAGACAAAGGCACTAATCTGTCCCATATAGGCATAGGTCGCCTTAACAATATCCTTTTTAGACAGGAAGAAATAGCCAACTGCAATCAAGCCCCCAATCAAAAGAGATAGCAACAACCAAGCAATCGGTCCGCGTAAGGCTACGATTAATTTTTCAAGGAAGGCTTTGTATTCTTCCCGTTCAAGAGCAGTGGTTAAGTTCAAAGAAGCTGCCATTTCATCTGTGAGCTCCACTTTAGCCAATCCAAAGAAGGACTGAGCAGTTAATAGAGTTCCCATAGCTGATAAAGCTAGCAAGACATACATATAAATTGGATTTTTCTTCATTGTATTTCCTCGTTTCTAATATCCATAGTATTTATTATAACGTGAACCTTAGGGAAGCGCAAGTTTAGATTTTCCCAGCGATCCTGTGCTAAAAAAGCTCCCTCTAAATCAGGATATGATTCAAAAGGAGCTCTTCTTTCTAAGTATATTGCTTCTAGAATGTTGAAAACAAATTAGTTTAAGTGCCAGATATCTTCGTTGTACTGAGCGATGGTACGGTCAGATGAGAAGAATCCTGCTTTAGCAATGTTGACGATGACTTTATCCAACCATGCGTCACGGTCTTCGTAGTCAGCCAACATTTGCTCTTTCACTTTGATGTAGTCTTCCAAGTCAAGAAGGGTCATGAACCAGTCTTTGTTGATCAACTCATTGTGAAGGCGAGACAAACGTTCTTGGTTACCAACTGCAAGAACAGCGTCGCTCACGATGAAGTCAACCAATGGTTTGATAGCTTCACGTGCGTAGAATTCGCTTGATTTGTATGCTGATTTCGCGTAAAGGTCGATAACAGTTTCTGAATCTTCACCGAAAATGTAGATGTTTTCATCGCCAACCAACTCAGCGATTTCCACGTTAGCCCCGTCCATAGTACCAAGCGTCAAAGCTCCGTTCAACATGAATTTCATGTTACCAGTACCTGAAGCCTCTTTAGAAGCCAATGAGATTTGTTCTGAGATATCACATGCTGGGATCAAGAAGCTTGCTGCAGTCACGTTGTAGTTTTCAACCATCACTACTTGCAAGTGTGGAGCTACTGCTGGGTCGTTTGCAATGACTTCTGACAAGCAAAGGATCAAGTGGATGATATCTTGAGCGATGGTGTAGGCAGGAGCTGCTTTACCACCAAAGAAGACTGTGATTGGACGAGCAGGGATATTACCAGCCTTGATGTCCAAATATTTGTGGATCACATACAAAGCGTTCATTTGTTGACGTTTGTACTCGTGAAGACGTTTGATTTGGATATCAAAGATAGAGTTTGTATTGATTTCCACACCTTGGTGCTCTTTCAAGTGACGAGCCAATTTACGTTTGTTGTGAGCTTTGATGTTTTCCAATTTTTCTTTGACAGCAGCTTTATCTTCGTATGAGAGAAGGTCTTCCAACTTAGAAGCATCATGATGCCAGTCACGTCCAAGGATCTCATCCAAGTAGTGAGACAAGCTTGGGTTAGCATGCATGAGCCAACGACGGAATGTGATACCGTTTGTTTTGTTGTTGAATTTTTCTGGGTAGATGTCGTAGAAGGCCTTCAACTCTGAGTTCTTCAAGATTTCAGTGTGAAGAGCTGCAACCCCGTTTACGCTGTATCCGTAGTGGATATCCATGTGAGCCATGTGAACACGTCCGCTCTCATCGATAATTTGAACAGCTGGGTCTTTGTATTCTGCTTTAACACGACGATCCAATTCTTTGATGATTGGTACCAAGTGAGGAACCACTTCTTCCAAGAATTCAAGAGGCCATTTTTCAAGGGCTTCAGCAAGGATTGTGTGGTTTGTGTAGGCAGTCATGCTACGAACGATAGAGATGGCTTCATCAAGTTCGATACCACGTTCAGTCAAAAGACGGATCAATTCAGGAATCACCATTGATGGGTGAGTATCGTTGATTTGTACAACTGCGTAGTCCGCAAGGTCATGCAAGTTGCTTCCTTTTTCGATTGCTTCATCGATGATCAATTGTGCACCGTTTGAAACCATGAAGTATTGTTGGAAGATACGGAGCAATTCACCTTGTTTGTCGCTATCGTCTGGGTAAAGGAAAAGAGTCAAGTTACGAGCGATATCTGTCTTGTCAAAGTTGATACCGTCTTTGATGATTGAAGAATCAACTGAATCCAAGTCAAACAAACGCAAGCGGTTTTTAGTAGCTGTTTTGTATCCAGGTACATCGATATCGTAAAGAGTAGATGTCAATGTAAAGTGTGCAAATGGTACTTGGTAGCTACGACTTGAACGAACCAACCAGTTTTGATCAGTCAACCAAGCGTTAGGAATGGTTTCTTGTTGGTTGTTTTTAAGAACTTGTTGGAAAAGACCAAAGTGGTAGTTCAAACCAACACCGTCACCATTCAAACCAAGTGTAGCGATTGAGTCGATAAAGCAGGCTGCCAAACGTCCCAAACCACCGTTACCAAGTGATGGTTCCAATTCTACTTCTTCGATTTCGATCAACTCTTTACCTGCATCAGCAAGTTCTTTCTTAACTTCGTCATAAAGACCAAGGTTAATCAAGTTGTTTGACAAGAGTTTACCAATCAAGAACTCAGCTGAGATATAGTAAACTTTTTTCTTACCAGTGTTGACTGGTTTTTGGCTGCTAGCAAGTTTGCTGTAGTTAAGAAGAGCAAGGTAAAGCTCTTCGTTGCTACATTCTGCGATAGATTTATTGTAACGTTTTTGTACAAATTCTTTTAATGGTAACATTTTTTTGTCTCCTGATAATGTCTTATTTCTTTAATTCTACTAAATTTTCATTGATACGACGATAGATGGTTGTGAAATCAAGCAATTCTTGCTCGACAGCAGGAGTCAATTGATCCGCTGTCATCCGCCATGCCCAGTTGCCACCAAGGGTAGATGGGAAGTTCATACGAGCTGAGCCATCCAACTCTAACAAATCTTGCATGGTAGCGATGGCCACAAAGCTGACTGAAGCAAAGACGGTACGAAGCATCGCATGTGGAACAGATTCGTATTCTTTACGGTTGGTGTAACGAGCAAGGTACTCACGAGTTGGATCGTCAATTTCATTGCGATACCACCCAAGAACAGTGTTATTATCGTGTGTTCCTGTATACATAACTGAGTTGTTTGGTGCCAAGTGAGGGCTGTCGATACTTTCATCGTCAGGATTGAAGGCAAATTGAAGGATCTTCATGCCTGGGAAGCCTGTGCGCTCACGAAGCTCAATGACTTCGTCAGTCATGAAGCCAAGGTCTTCTGCGATGATGTTCAAATCACCAAGTTCTTCTTTCACTGCGGCAAAGAGTTTGTAGCCAGGACCTTTAACCCATTTACCTGGTGCTGCTGTATCAGAACCAGCTGGGATTTCCCAGTAAGACTCGAAGCCACGGAAGTGGTCAATCCGCACGATGTCGTAGATCTTGAAGCTCTCACGCAAGCGTTCAATCCACCATTTGTAACCATCTTTGTCCATTGCTTCCCAGTCATAGATTGGGTTGCCCCAAAGCTGACCAGTTGCTGAGAACTCATCTGGTGGGCATCCTGCGATGCAGGTTGCTTTTCCATTTTCATCTGTTTTAAAGAGATGAGGATTTGCCCACATATCGCTTGAATCTTCCGCTACGTAGATTGGCATATCACCTACGATCTCAATATGGTTGTCGTTAGCGTATGCTTTCAATTTCAACCATTGTTTGAAGAAGAAATACTGTGTTACTCGATGGTAAGTCAATTTGTCTTCCAATTGAGCGCGATATGAAGTAAGGGCTTCTGGTTGGCGTGCACGAATCGCAGCGTCTGGCCATTCTGTCCATGCTTTTAATTCAAAGTGCTCTTTAATAGCCATGTATTCAGCAAATAATTCCAACCAAGCTGCATTTTCTTCAGCAAAACGGCTGAAGTCATCCCAATCACCGTTTTCAATAAAAGCTTTAACCGCTTTTTCTAGAAGAGGACGACGTTGTTCGAAGATCTTCGCATAGTCTACTTCTGTTGGGTCTTGACCAAAATCAACACCTTCGACATCGGATGCATCCAAGAGCCCTTGATCGATCAAGAGATCGAAGTCAATAAAGTGGGTGTTGCCTGCAAAAGCCGAGAAGGATTGATAAGGAGAATCTCCATAACTGGTTGTTCCGAGAGGCAAAATTTGCCAATACCGTTGCTTAGTCCGAACAAGGAAATCGACAAAATCGTAAGCTGCTTGACCAAACGAACCGATTCCATACTTCCCAGGCAAGGATGAAATGTGCATCAAGACACCACTTTGGCGTTTTTTCATTGAGGGTACCACCTTTAGTTTAATATTTTTTGTTTCGAAGAAAAATAGACCAACTTTCTACTCTAATCCAGTTCTCATTCCGACTTTTAGAAGGGTTAGGAATAGTGCAATTGTCAGAAATAGAAAAAAATTTAACCTATTTATAAATGACCCTAGATCATCTTTATGCAACGTTTAAGGAAAACGTTTGCGTTACGTGTCCATTATAAAGTATTCTTGTGGTTTATGCAAGAGGTTTCCTAAACTTTTATGATTTTTTCTGCAGGTTCACCCCACGCCTAGTTTATCCTTTTCTTATTTTCTTGTCAACTATTTGTGTGTATTTAATAGAAGATAAAAAATTTTTAATTTTTTTTTGCACAAAGAACTTGCAAACGTTTTCTTCCTGTGATATACTATTCGTGTTAAGGAAAACGTTTGTCTAAAACGTTTTCAACTAA
Source organism: Streptococcus sp. DFI.7.26 (assembly GCF_022240605.1). Classification (NCBI taxonomy): domain Bacteria; kingdom Bacillati; phylum Bacillota; class Bacilli; order Lactobacillales; family Streptococcaceae; genus Streptococcus; species Streptococcus sp. DFI.7.26. The sequence continues at coordinate 47,023 of NZ_JAKOGN010000004.1, forward strand.
TAATATTATTTTTATTCTTTAGGAGGAATAAATCATGAAACGCACAATTCTTCGAAGCGCTGCTGTACTTGGTACAGTTGGATTCGCATCACTTCTTTTGGTAGCTTGTGGAGGCAAAAAAGACGACTCTGCTGCTTCTGAAAACGAGTTGACAGTCTACGTTGACAATGGTTACAAAGCTTACATGGAAGAAGCTGCGAAAGCTTTTGAAAAAGAAAGTGGAACAAAAGTAACGATCAAGACAGGTGACGCTCTTGGTGGATTGGACAAATTGTCTCTTGACAACCAATCTGGTAAAGCTCCAGACGTTATGATGGCACCATACGACCGCGTAGGTGGTCTTGGTAACGACGGTCAATTGGCTGAAGTGAAATTGAACAAAGACAGCAAGACCGACAAAACAACTGAATCACTTGTAACAAACGGTGGTAAAGTATACGGTGCACCAGCAGTTATCGAAACATTGGTTCTTTACTACAACAAAGACCTCATGCAAGAAGCTCCAAAAACATTTGGTGAACTTGAAGAATTGGCAAAAGACAGCAAGTATGACTTCGCTGGCGAAGCTGGTAAAAACACTGCCTTCCTTGCTGACTGGACAAACTTCTACTATGCATATGGACTTCTTTCAGGTAACGGTGGATATGTCTTCGGTAAAGATGGTACAGATCCAAAAGATGTTGGTTTGAACAACCAAGGTGCGATCGATGGTATCGAATACGCGAAAACTTGGTATGCTAAATGGCCTAAAGGATTGCAAGACACTAAAGGTGCTGCAAACTTCATCCAAACTCAATTCCAAGAAGGTAAGACAGCTGCCATCATCGATGGTCCATGGAAAGCATCTTCATTGAAAGAAGCAAAAGTAAACTACGGTGTAGCAACTATCCCTACTCTTCCAAATGGAAAAGCTTACTCTGCCTTCGGTGGTGGTAAAGCTTGGGTTATCCCTGCAGGTGCTAACCACCCTGAAGCAGCTCAAAAATTTGTAGACTTCTTGACTTCAACTGATCAACAAAAAGCTTTCTACGATAAGACAAACGAAGTGCCAGCTAACACAGAAGCTCGTGAGTACGCTGTTGGTAAAAACGATGAATTGACAACTGCCGTTGTTAAACAGTTTGAAAATGCACAACCAATGCCAAACATCTCTGAAATGAGTACTGTTTGGGATCCAGCTGCAACTATGCTCTTCGACGCTGTAAGTGGTAAGAAATCTTCTAAAGATGCTGCTGACGATGCTGTGAAATTAATCAAAGAAACTATCGAACAAAAATTCGGTGGCAAGTAATACAGTTCCCAAGGGGCTGGGAATCTTTCCCAGCCTTTCGCTGTGATGTGGCCTCTGGTCGCTCACTTATAAGGAGTCGATATGGAAACACAACAAAATCCCAAAAAGGCAATGTGGCTATCCCTCATTCCTGGCTTGGGACAAATCTATAACAAACAGAAAGCAAAAGGATACATCTTCCTTGGTGTAACACTTGTCTTTCTCGCATACTTTTTCGGTATTGGTTTGGAGGAATTGTCTAAACTAATTACCCTCGGTACTGTCCGTGGAAAAGATAATTCTCTTTTTATCTTAATTCGTGGTGCCTTCCACTTAATTATCACCGTCGTTTATTTGATGTTCTACGCCTTGAATATCAAAGATGCGGGTACTGTAGCTAAGCGGATTAATAACGGTATTCGAGTGCCGAAGACCCTAAAAGAGATGGTGAATGCTATCTATGAAAATGGCTTCCCCTATCTCTTGATCATCCCTTCTTATATTGCCATGACCTTTGCAATCATCTTCCCTGTTTTGGTTACCTTGATGATTGCCTTTACCAACTACGACTTTAAGCATACAGCTCGTTTTACGCTCCTTGATTGGATCGGACTTCAAAACTTCACCAACATGTGGACTTTGAGTACCTTCCGTTCTGCCTTTACATCTGTATTGGGCTGGACCTTGATCTGGGCCTTGGCAGCTTCTACTCTTCAAATCGTTCTTGGTATCCTAACGGCTATTATTGCCAACCAACCATTCATTAAAGGAAAACGCATCTTCGGTGTTATCTTCCTTCTTCCTTGGGCGGTTCCTGCCTTCATTACGATCTTGACATTCTCAAACATGTTCAACGATAGTATCGGGGCCATCAATGCGCAAGTCCTTCCGCTCTTTGCGAAGATTTTCCCATTCTTGGATGGGGTTCTCATTCCTTGGAAAACTGATCCTACCTGGACGAAGATTGCTTTGATTATGATGCAAGGTTGGCTCGGCTTCCCTTACATTTACGTCTTGACACTCGGAATCTTGCAATCTATTCCAAACGACCTTTACGAAGCAGCCTATATTGATGGGGCCAACGCTTGGCAAAAATTCCGCAACATTACCTTCCCAATGATTTTGGCGGTTGCGGCACCAACTCTCATCAGCCAATACACCTTCAACTTTAACAACTTCTCCATTATCTACCTCTTTAACGATGGTGGACCTGGATCTGTTGGTGGTAATGCTGGTTCGACAGATATCTTGATTTCTTGGATCTATAAATTGACAACGAACTCATCACCTCAATACTCAATAGCTGCTGCGGTTACGTTGATCATCTCTTTGATTGTCATCTCGATCTCGATGATTGCCTTCAAGAAACTGCACGCATTTGATATGGAGGATGTGTAAAATGAAAAATTCAGTTCAATTTAAACGCCGCCTTAATCATTTCTTGACTTACCTCTACTTGGTTGTCCTTTCCATCATCATCATCTATCCATTGTTGATCACGGTTCTTTCAGCCTTCAAAACTGGTAATGTCAGTGCCTTTACGCTTGATTTCAGTGGCAGTCTCAGCTTTGATAACTTCCAAAAACTCTTTACGGACACCTTATATGGTACCTGGTATCTCAACACCTTGATCATCGCCATTATTACCATGGTCGCTCAAACATCCATCATTACCTTGGCAGGATATGCATACAGCCGCTACAACTTCTTGGCTCGTAAGCAAAGTTTGGTCTTCTTCTTGATTATCCAAATGGTGCCTACCATGGCTGCTTTGACTGCCTTCTTCGTTATGGCCTTGATGTTGAATGCCTTGAACCACAGCTGGTTCCTCATCTTCCTCTATGTCGGTGGAGGAATCCCAATGAACGCTTGGTTGATGAAGGGTTACTTCGATACAGTCCCAATTTCACTTGATGAATCTGCAAAATTGGATGGTGCTGGACACTTCCGTCGCTTCTGGCAAATCGTCCTTCCATTGGTTCGCCCAATGATTGCGGTACAAGCTCTTTGGGCCTTCATGGGACCTTTTGGAGACTACATCTTGTCTAAATTCTTGCTTCGCGATGAAATCAATTACACGGTAGCTGTTGGTCTTCAAACCTTTATCAGCGACCAAAAAAATCAAAAGATTGCCTTCTTTGCGGCAGGTGCGATTCTGATTGCAGTTCCAATCTGTGTTCTGTTCTTCTTCCTTCAAAAGAACTTTGTTTCAGGCTTGACAGCTGGTGGGGATAAAGGATAAAATAAACTTTTCTATAACCTTCCAGCCATGATGAAAAGGACAAGATCTCCTCTCGTGCTTTTCTCCCAGTCACATTAATTTTATCTTTAAGGAAAGGATGGGAGTGGGACAAGGGTAGCAAGTTGATTGATTTGCTACCAGTTTCTCTCCCATCTTTGGTTAAGGATAAAATCTTGTTATGCTCTCCATACAAGGGAAATCCATCCCGGAGATTAGAAAGGTCTCTTCATGCCCTATCCATTTAACTATTTTTCCAGCCTTTTTCAGGTAAGAAAAGCATTTGCCAACCGCAAACAACTTAATTGGTTCCAAATGATCTTTACCTCACTCTTTCTTCTATCCTTGACCCTCATTCCTGTTGCCGTTCAAAATGCGGAACTACAGACCTACCCCTTAACCACCTTCGTTAGTGATGTCTTTGATCCCTTAACAGACGATGTTATGAAGGATTTTAAAGAAAACATACAGATAAATCAGCAAGAACTAGTCTATAACAGTCATTTTGGAGTTCATAAAAATGAGGCTGGTCATGTTATCTTAGGCCATCACGAAGGAACTCAATTAGGAGAAAAATTAACTCTTTATTTCGATAAAAATCAATTGATTGTAAGTAAAGAAAAGAAAGAACTGGCTACGATTCCTTACCAAGCCATCAATCAAGAGAGCATCCAGGACAAAAAGGAACTCACTAAGGCCATTTCCAAAGATTGGTTCCAGGCCAATCGATTGGCTGTTAGTCTCTTCCTCGTCCTCTTCTCAGGTTTCTTATCTGCTGTGAATTTTGCTATTTTAGTATTTGGAGCTTCCTTCTTCCTCTTCTTGACACGGAAGTCACGTCTCTTCTCTCTCAAGACCTTCAAAGAATGCTTCAATTTCACACTCAACTGTCTAGGATTGCCTATTCTTGCGAGCGTCCTGATCAGTTTATTGTTCCACCAAGTCTTTACTACAACCATCTTGATCCAAAATATCCTATTTGTCTTGTTCCTCGCGCTTGCCTTCTATAAGACTCATTTCCGGGATCCAGATTACAAACCTTAGGGAGGTCCTTTATGCGTGTCACCATCAAAGATGTAGCCAAACTTGCCGGCGTTGCACCATCTACCGTTACACGAGTGATTCAAAATAAATCTACCATCAGTGAAGCCACTAAAGAACGGGTTCGTTCTGCCATGAAAGAACTAGATTACCATCCAAACCTCAATGCTCGTAGCTTAGTGAGCCAGTCCAGTCAGGTCATTGCCCTTGTCTTGCCTGATGAAAGTGATGTGTTCTTCCAAAACCCCTTCTTCCCTACGGTCCTCCGTGGGATTAGTCAGGTTGCTTCTGATTATGGCTATGCCATTCAGATTTGTACAGGGGCTAATGAAACCCACCGCCTCGATCAACTCAAACAAATGATTTATGGTAAGCGGGTAGATGGACTCATCTTCCTCTATTCCAAATTGAATGATCCTTTGGTTGACTTCTGTATTCAAGATAAATTTCCTTTCTTGATTTTGGGAAAAGCAACTTCTCCTTTTGTATCCTTAGTCGATAACGACAATGTTAAGGCCGCCTTTGATGCGACCGAATATTTCATCAAGAAAGGATACCAACACATCGCCTTTGTTGGAGGAAATAAGGAATTGGCCGTTTCTCAAGACCGCTACAAGGGCTACCAAGAAGCTCTTGCCAGTCACCAGATCCCTCTCCGTGAGGAATTGGTCAAGTTCTCCTTTGGTTTCATGCTAGAAGAAAATTCTTACCAAATCATGGATACCCTGCCTTTTGAAGAACTGGAAGCACTTATGACAACAGATATCCTAGTTGCTGAAGGGGTTCGGAGATACCTGAGCGACAAACAAGTCGATCTTCCAATTATTTCCTTCGACTCTATTCAACCACGAATTCCAATTGACGCCTATATTGATATCAATACGGTCGAATTGGGACGCGAATCTGTCAGAACCTTGCTCCAAATTATTAAGGACAACAAGGAAAACAAAACTGTTTGCTACAGACAGCTCATTGAACACTCGATTATTGAACTTTAGGAGAACCTATGACCACCAACTTTGCAGCTTATTTAGACGACCAAGACTTGATTCGCATGGAAGGAGGAGAGAGCGTAATGGCCTCTCTTCCTTTTACATTGACGTCTGGTTCGAAAACAATTGAACTTCTGCCGACAGAGGAAGAAAAAACTCTTCGAAGCCCCCTTCCCATCGACATGAGTCAAAGCTATACCCTCTCCAACGCTAAGGGAGAAACCTGCCTCCTACACTACCGCGACATCGTCCGCCAACCCATCTTTGATCAGCTATATGCTTATGATGGAGAGGATTTAGGAGCTCGTTACTCCAAAGAAAAAACCTGCTTTGCCTTTTGGGCTCCCATTTCTCAAGAGGTTCAGCTCTTGATCAACCAAACTGCCTACCCGATGGAGCTGACAGAAAAAGGTGTATGGCGTTTAGAACTCGAAGGAGACTGGGAAAAAGCCTCTTATTACTACCAGCACCAAGTCAACGCTGTAACCCATATCGTCCATGATCCTTATGCTCTTTCTTCTGAAGCCAATTCAGGAGCTAGCTATGTCATCGACCGACACAAGATTGAGCGCCCTATCCAGAGAGCCGCAACCCAACTAGATCCGACTCAGGCTATTATTTATGAATTGAGCGTCCGGGACTTCTCCATGCAAAAAGAAGCTGGTTTCCAACATCCTGCTACCTTCCCAGCTCTCTTAGAATCTCCTAAGCATGGAGACCAGACCTTTGGCTTTAACTATTTGAAATCCCTGGGTATTACTCATGTTCAGCTCATGCCCCTCTATGATTTCGGAAGCGTAGATGAAACAAATCCTACTGCTTCCTACAATTGGGGCTATGACCCTGTGCAATACAATGTTCCTGAGGGAAGTTTTAGTAGCCAACCAAATGATCCTTACCAACGGATCCTAGAGTTGCAGCAAGTGATTGATGCCTATCACGAAGCAGATCTCAGCCTCATCATGGACGTGGTCTATAACCATGTTTACCTCTCTGACGAGTTTGCCTTTGAGCGGATTGTCCCAGGCTATTTCTATCGCTATGACCAGGATCGCCAACGAACCAACGGAACCTTCTGTGGCAACGATGTAGCCAGCGAGAGAGCCATGGTGCGCAACTACATCAAGCAGTCAGTCAAGCAATGGGTTCAACTTTACGGTTTTGATGGTTTCCGCTTTGACTTGATGGGCATTCTTGACCGCCAAATCATGATGGAAATTCAAGAAGAATTAGGAGCCATTTACCCCAACATTTACCTTTATGGGGAAGGGTGGAAGATGGATACCGGACTGGATCCTGAACTCCTGGCCCATCAATACAATGCCAGTCAACTTCGTCCGTATGGCTTCTTTAGTGACAACTTCCGTGATACCATTAAACGAAGCATCCTGAACGAAGGACGTATAGACAGTCACTATCAGGCCAATGACCTGGCTAATATTTTGACTGGTAACGTCGGACTCAAAGGAGCCCCCCACTTTGTGCGTCCTCAACAGGCAATTAACTATGTGGAATGCCATGATAACGCAACCTTCTTTGACTACCTCAAGGTTGAAAATCCAAACGTTTCAGAGGAGGTGCGTCAGGCTAAAGCTCGACTTGGCTTGCATCTCGTCCTCTTGGCTCAAGGAGTTCCCTTCCTACATGCTGGTCAAGAGTTCTATCGCAGCAAGGGCTTAGAAGAGAATACTTACAATCTTCCAGATGCTCTAAATCAACTAGACTGGCTTTCTTCTACAGCTTATGAAACAGATATTCAGTTCCTGCGTGAATTGATTGCCTATCGTAAAAAGGAAGAGCTCCTTCGCTTTGACAAGGCTCAAGATATACGGGATTACTGCCAAGTCACTTGGATCTCAGAGAAGACCTTCTCTTACAGTATTGAGAAAGACGGTCGTAAGTTGCTTATCTTGGTCAACCTTGGGGATCAAGAATGGACTTATCGACTCAAACAATCAGCAAGATTAGTAATTGCCTACCCTCATGTGTTTGGGAGAGAGCAAGAGCTTTCTCAAGAAGAATTTACCGTTCCGGCCCATGGTTGGATCTTGGTAGAACAAGCATAAAAAAATTCCTGCAAGAAGTTCTTGCAGGAATTTTTTAGTCTTCTACTTCGACAAAGCGTCCAATAATATGAACATTGTCTGAAATTGTTATAAAAGCTTGAGGGTCCGCTTTTTTCATTAAAAATTTAAACTCATTAAACTCTGCTCGGGTAATAACCGTGAGTAAGACGGCTTTTTCCTGATGATTATAGGTCCCTTCAGCATTGTGGATAATAGTTGCCCCGCGATGCAATCGCTTATGGATTTTCTCAATAATCTTATCCGGCTGGCTAGTGACAATCATGGCTTGCATCCGCTTCTGCTTGGTAAAGACAGCATCTGTCACTCGACTGGAAACAAAAATGGTAATCATCGAATAGAGGGCATACTTCCAACCAAAGGTCATCCCTGCTATCAACATGATGGTCCCATTGACGATGAGAGAAATTTTGCCGACGTTCTTGCCCGTTCGCTTTCGAATGGTCAAACTGACAATATCGGTTCCCCCACTGGAGATATTATTCCGAAGGGCAAAACCAATCCCTGTCCCCATAACCACACCCCCAAACAAGGCGTTCATGATAGGGTCATTGGTGAGCGTAACTACTGGGACAAATTGGATAAAGAAGGAACTCATGGACACCGTGATAAAGGTGAAAATGGTAAACTTATGGCCAATTTGATACCAGGCGATGATCATTAAGGGCAGATTGATGGCATAAAATGACAAGGAAACAGGAATGGTAAATCCCAAAAATCGATCGCTAAGAGCTGAAACAATCTGTGCTAACCCTGTCGCTCCACTCGAATAGACACGTCCCGGCTGGAAAAAGAAGTTCACAGCAATCGCAGATAAAAATCCATAGACCAATGAGGCTGAAATCTTTTCATCATATTTTTCGCGGGAAATGCTTTTCAAGACCCGTAATAATTTAAAATTATAAGCAATTCTTCTCACATAATAACGTAAGATTTTACCTAAGCGAGTTTTTTTCATGACTATCTCTCAATTTATAAATAAAGGGAAAATCTCAGAAGCTACTTCTGCGGATTATCCGCTTTTATTCTTACTCCTCAGTTTTGACTTCTACTTGTAGACTCAACTCTTCCAGTTGTTTGGTAGATACTGCAGAAGGGGCTTGGGTCATTGGATCTGTTGCCTTGTTGTTCTTAGGGAAGGCAATCACTTCACGGATATTCTCCTCACCAGCTAACAACATGACAAAACGGTCCAAACCAAGAGCCAATCCACCATGTGGAGGGAAACCATAATCCATAGCTTCTAGCAAGAAACCAAATTGCTCTGTCGCATCTTCTTTTGAGAAACCGAGAGCCGTAAACATCCGTTCTTGCAATTCTTTTTGGTTGATCCGGAGACTTCCTCCTCCAAGTTCGTAACCATTGAGCACAATGTCATAGGCAATAGCACGTACCTTAGCGAGATCGCCCTCTAATTCATGAGCTGTATCTGCTTGTGGAAGTGTAAAGGGATGGTGGGCACTCATGTAACGGCCTTCTTCTTCAGACCACTCAAACATTGGCCAATCTACCACCCAAAGGAAGTTGAATTGATTGTTGTCGATGAGGTCTAATTCCTTGGCAATTCTGCAACGAAGGGCACCTAGGGTTGCATTGGCTACTTCTAGTGTATCCGCTACAAAGAGGACCAAATCTTTTTCTTCCAACTGTAAAGCACTTGTCAACTCTGTTGTCACGTCTGTCAAGAACTTAGCAACTGGGCCGTTTAAAGCACCATCAGCTACCTTGACCCATGCAAGACCTTTGGCCCCATATTGTTTGGCTACTTCGGTCATCTTATCGATATCTTTACGTGAGTAGTTGTCTGCTGCTCCTTTGACCACAATGGCTTTCACTGCTGGAGCTTCTGAGAAGACCTTGAAGTCTACACCCTTTACAACTTCTGTCAAGTCTGTCAAGAGCATCTCAAAACGAGTATCTGGTTTGTCCGAACCGTAAAGAGCCATCGCATCATCGTACTTCATCCGCGGGAAAGGAAGGGTGACTTCAATTCCCTTGGTTTCTTTCATGACACGCGCGATTAAACCTTCGGTAATGTCTTGAATTTCTTGCTCTGTCAAGAAGGAGGTTTCTAAATCGACCTGTGTAAACTCAGGTTGACGGTCTCCACGTAAATCTTCGTCACGGAAACATTTGACGATTTGATAATAGCGGTCAAAGCCTGCATTCATCAACAATTGTTTCGTGATTTGAGGGCTTTGAGGCAAGGCATAGAAGTGACCCTTGTTAACACGAGATGGAACGAGATAGTCACGCGCCCCTTCTGGAGTTGACTTAGAAAGGAAAGGTGTTTCCACATCAATAAATTCCAACTCATCCAAGTAATTCCGAATAGAGTGGGTTACCTTGGCACGCAATTTCAAGTTTTCCAACATTTCTGGGCGACGCAAGTCCAAATATCGATAGCGTAGACGGGTATCATCGTTGGCTTCAATGCCATCCTTGATCTCAAATGGTGTGGTTTTTGCCGTATTGAGGACAGTTAAGGAAGAAACATGCATTTCAACCTGACCTGTTGCAATTTTATCATTAGCTTGCTGTCTGGCAGCAACTTGACCTGTCACTTCGATTACATACTCGCTACGAAGGCTCTCAGCCGTTGCCATTACTTCCGAATTGACCGTCTCTGGATTGATGACCAATTGCATAATCCCTTCACGATCTCGCAAATCAATAAAGATCAAGCCACCCAAATCACGGCGTCGACTCACCCATCCTTTGAGGGTTAGTTCTTGTCCAATGTGTTCCTCGCGAACACGTCCAGCATACATGGAACGTTTCATTGTATTTTTACTCTCCAAACTAATATTCTTCCTTCTATTTTACCATAAAGCCTGTCAGATAAGTGCTTTTCCAGAGATTTTTCCAGAAAAAACAGTTCTTTTATTCAGCTTCTTTCCCGGTAGGAGTTTTCTCTTGTTTGGCCTCTTCATCGTATAGGGTTGGGGCCAAGATTTTCATCAGACTAGCTGTTCCAAAACGCATGATAGCTGCCAAGACTCCAAATATTGGAGCCAAGCCACGGAAAAAGAAGTCTCCTCTGATGAATTGGGTGATGAGGCCCGTAATGAGAAAGATTACGATTCCTTGAAGAATTGCATAAACAGCTATTTTCTTCATTGTTTTCATGGTTTACCAGTTCCTCTCTTTCTAGTAGACAGACTTATCCACAAGTCTGTGGATAAGTCTGTGAATATGGGGATAAGTTTCTTCAAAACCATAGGAAAAAGGTTGAGACTGGGTATTCTCAACCTCTTCGCATCTTACTTAAATTGATCCGGCTGGCCTTTATAGTTAGCCCAGTCCTGACTTAAGAAACGATTGTTAATCTTGTATTCAGGAGCCGGTTGAGGGTTGGAGACAAAAGGATCAACTGCTTTGTCAAAGGCCAACCATCCATTCCAGCCCATATGAATGGTGTCCTGCATAAAGTAAGGTTTATCACCATCTTTAGAAAAATCAGCAATATGGGTAAAGCCTTGACTTTCTAGTTGGTAACGGATTTTTTCAACTGTCCGTTGATACATTTCTTTACTCAAACCTGTATAAGCCATCCATTTCGAGTTCACTGGAGGGATGACAAAGATGACATTGGTTTTAGATTGAGCAAACTGATCCAAGACCAGTTGTAAATCATTGTATTCTGGGGATTGTTCATAGGATTCATTCTTTTGGAATCCTTTGAGTTTCTTGAGCTTACTCGCAAGACGATGAGTATAAAAACTATTACTAATGCCTAGTTTATTATTATTGGTTTTCTTTTTGGCTTCCGCCGTCGCCACCTCTTCCAAGGCTTCGTAAGAAAATGTATCTGGCAAGTCGTTTAAGCGAGAGAGAACTTTCTTCTCATAGTTGCTATTGTTCATTGCCGTAAAGGTGCTAAAGAAGGCATCCTCCCGACGAACAAAGCGCATGAGGGTCTGATTGAGACCTTTTTCAAAACTAGATAGATTTTGACCTTTGGCTAGCTTCTGAACTCCTCCCTGCATAGCAACATTAGGGTACTGCTGCAAGAGACGAGATGCCGCATACTGGCTTGCTGGTCCAGCTTCCTGATTGGCCAAAAAGCTCGTTAATTGGTCACTGTTAAAGTATTGCTGAAAGGCCGATGAATCATAACCATCCTTCGTAAACCACTGGGGCGATACCACATAGACAGCCGTTTTCCCTTCTAGTTGAGGAAGAATTTGCTGCATCCCAAAATATTGGTTCAAAGACGCTGCCCCTCGTTGTCCTAGAAAATACGGACGATAAGAGCGATCATACTTCTCTGCTAGTACTGCTGGGTGGACGATGTCAAATCGCAACCATTCGCTGGAACCAAAGAAGGGTACAAAACGATAGTTGGGATCCCCGAGCGCTTCTTCCTTACGGGCACGACTTTTGAAGCCTTCTGCCGTCAGGCTCACTGCGGCCTTTTTCTCTTCTGTCAGATTATGTTTGTGGTTAATCGGATAGAAAAAGAGAAGAGTAGCGACAAGAGCCATGGCGCAAAAGACTGGACCCAGAATCAGCCACAATCGTTTAAGCATTCTGAAGCTCCATGACACCTTCTACGATTTTGTTGGCAGTATTCCAGTCATCACGACCAAATTCAGATACTGGAACCCGAATATCGAAGCGGTTTTCCAATTCAACAATCAACTCAACGGTTCCCATGCTATCAAGAACACCCGCATCAAAGAGATCCTCATCCATCATGTCTGAGACATCTTCCATAAACAATTCGTCAATAATTTCAATTACTTGTGATTTTACATCCATTTTTCATTTTTCCTTTTCTTATTTCATTTTTGGAAACCATTGCTGATCCAAGAAACCTGAGAAGATCAGGAAGGACAGCATAACGGTGTTGAAGGTAATAAAGATTCCAAGAGCCTGAGTCCAACGATTATCTGGCAGGGGCTCAAGTCCTTTTGCTTTGCGCTCTTTATTCAGTGTCTTCTTCTTCCGAAGCCAGGCATCATTGATCACGAGACCTAGACCGTGGAAAAGACCATAAGCAACATAATACCAGGTCACTCCATGCCAGAAGCCCATGACCAACATGTTGATGATATAGGCAACGTTTGACGTTGTAATCCGACTCTGAAAGACCTTGTTGCGCATCAAGACCATGACCAGACGCATAAAGACAAAGTCACGGAACCAGAAAGACAAGCTCATGTGCCAACGATTCCAAAATTCCTTTAAATCACGCGACTTGAAAGGGAGGTTAAAGTTGATTGGGCTCTTAATCCCCATCAAGTTGGATGCCGCAAGGGCAAACATGGAATAGCCTGCAAAGTCAAAGAAGAGGTCCAAACCAAAGACATACATCACCCCTAAGGTTCCTAGGTTAAAGATGCCCCCTTGAAGAAGGGCATAAGTCTTGACATGACCTAGCAAGAGATGACCAAAGATATGAGCTAGAATAAACTTATAGAGAAAGCCAAGCATGATATACTTGACGCTCTGCTCCAGCATATCGAGGAGCTCATCCCGATCTGGAATCGTTAGGTAATCTTCATTGAAGCGTTTGAAGCGGTCGATCGGCCCACTTGAAAAAGTCGGCATAAAGAGCAAGAAACGCAAGAATTCCCAGAGACTAAATTCTTTGAGGGTCCCATCTCGCATCTCGATAATCATCCCTACCGCTCGGAAGGTCAGATAGGAGATCCCAAGGAAGCCCATCCAAGACTGGGTCCCATCAATGGCTGGTTGCACCTTCACAAAAACCAAGGGCAAAACGACCAAGAAAGAGTGAAGGTAAAAGACCCACTTGTTATCACGCTGGCTTCGATAGATTTTATAAGAATAGACCCAAAGGATTTGCCAAAAGAGGTAGAAAAGAACCGCATAGATTTGTTTCAAATCCGTCCCTGTCAACATCAAAACAATAAAGGCTAAGCTGACCAAGGCTTCATAGACTGGGAAACGCTTCTTAAAGAAGAGACCAACAAAGATAGGCAATAAGGCCCCAATCAGATAAATAAAGTAGACCGGGGTGCCATAGGGTTCTAAATGAGGGAGCTGTTTCAAGAACTCGATCATCGGTTGTTAACCTCGCTAATCAACCCTTTGATGTCGATTTTCCCGTTTGGAGTTAGCGGCAAGCTGTCACGGTAGAGGAATTTTGAAGGCATCATATAAGACATCATGATGTGCTCCAAATCTTCCTTGATCGCTTTCGTGATATCAATTTCGCGCTCAAATTGTTCCTTGACCCCATCTTTTAAGATGACATAGGCCAAGAGATTTTGAACCTTGTGATCTTTGTTGTAGCGCGGTACTGCGACAGCCGAGTCGATGTACTGAGACTTATTCAAGTTTTGAGAAACATCCTCTAATTCGATACGGTAACCATTAAACTTGATCTGGAAGTCCATCCGTCCACCATAGAGAAGGAGGCCTTCATCTGTCATGGTTCCGACATCTCCCGTATGGTAGGCTGGAAGACCTTCAAATTCGAAGAAGGCTTCTGCTGTTTTCTCTGGATTATTCATATAACCTTTTGAAACAGCTGGTCCAGACACGATGATTTCCCCTTGCTCTCCATTTGGCAATTTGTTCCCTTCCTCATCAATGATGAAGGTTGGAGAATCTTCTTTGGTATAGCCGATTGGCAAGCGTTTAAGAGTCGCTAACATCTCATCTGTGATAGCCACTGCCGACAAAGCAACAGTTGCTTCCGTTGGACCATAAGCATTGATGATGCGTGCATTTGGGAAACGCTCGCGCAATTTCTGAGCAGTTTTAACGGTCAACTCTTCCCCATCAAAGTAGAAATGGGTAATGCCTGGCATCTTTTCAGCATTGAAATCTTCAGACAGCATGGCCATATCTGCAAAAGATGGCGTCGAAGTCCAGATTGCAATCGGAAGAGAAAAAATGGTCGCAAAGAGTTGTTTGAAGTCTTGAGTGATGGCTGATGGAAGAGCAAAAAGGGTTCCACCAAGAGCCAAGGTTGGTGCCCAATACATGACAGACAAGTCAAAAGAATAGGGCGGTTGCGCCAACATTTGCGGACGCTCTGGCGTCGCAAATTCCTTGTCTGTGATCATCCAGTTAGTAAAGCTGAGCAAGTTATCATGCGAAATTTGCACCCCTTTTGGTTTTCCAGTTGTTCCAGAGGTAAAGATGATGTAGTAGTTATCATCCCCTTTGACAGGATGTTGCAAATCATAAGCATTCTGAGCCGCATAAGCTTCACGCACTTGCTCCAAGGACATGATCGGAGCAGCTGGGTTTTCGATTGGAAACTCATTGATGGCAATGATCAGGCTTGGCTCAGCCACTTCAAGAATGGCAGACACGCGCTCCAAGGCCGAATGGCTATCAATTGGGATATAAGCATGGCCAGATTTGGTCAAGGCCACAAAGGTTGCCAACATTTCATATTCTTGACCACCAAAGACCACAACAGGTGACTTTTCAGGAAGTCCCATTTGGTCAATGTGGGCTGCTAAGCTATCTGAGTCTGCCTTCAATTGGCCATAGGTATGCTCTTCTCCAAGGACATTGTAGACAGGATAGTCTGGTTGCAGTTGGGCGAAGCGCTCAATCGCCTCGATCATATCAGTAATTGGTTGGTTTGACACGGTAGGGATCTCCTTTAAAATTCATTATAGATAAAGCCACCCTGACCTTGACCAAGGTAACTAAAGAAATAGAGTAGGGCTAAGAAAATAGCGAAATACAAAATTGTTTGCCCTATAAATTTATAAAGTGTTTTATGTTTCATCTTTTTCACTCTTCATTTTGATTTTCACTGACTATTTTACCATTTTTTGTTCAGTCATAGCAATCCAAACACAAAGAAATAATACTAGAAAACGTTACCATACGAGACGATTACTATCCTAATTTAAGCCAACCGCTATCTAAGCCTTATCTTGCCGTTTCGCAACTCTGACGAATCAACTCCAAACACTTGTCTAGATCTACATCTCTTTCAAAATGGTCGGGACTCCAGGGAACCTCTATATCCGGCTCCACACCTTGATCCGTCATTCCTTTTCCTTGATCCAAGCTTAGACAGCGAGAAGTAGGAAACATCAATCGATAATCCCCATAATCAACAGTACAACAATTGGAATAGTCTAAAATTCCTAGAGTTGGTCTACCTACCACTGTTACCTTCTTAAACTGCTTCATCATCTGGACAAAATTATCACCAGATGATCCACAATAAATATCTGATAAGATAAAGATCTGTTCGGGATATTGGCCACCTCTAACCTCTGGTAAGAATTCCTCGCTTTCTTGCTGATACGGTACATAGCCTTTCCCCCGATGGTGGATCAACTCCTCTTTCATATCTTCAAGTAGTTTAGTTGTTTCAGGACTAATTTCTTCCTGTTGCATCCAGTCCTCAAAGTCTTTCAAGCGTAAGTCGACATTGCGTTCCGTGTATAGAATTTCCATGCCATCATCGTCCCAGTCAAGCGAATCATAGCCCTGATCCTTCTCTAAGCCTAGATGTAACAGAGGAAGATATAGAGAATCTGTCCCTCCGCCGTTCTGTCGGACATCAATGAGAAGAAACTTGACCTCCGTCATCATGGGTAAACACTCTTGATATACCCGACTAATAGCTCCTTCATCCATAAAATTATCCAGACGAAGATAAAGAATCTCATCGTCTAATCGTTTCCAAAAAATCTGATCTTGGATTGGTTCTCGACTGGGCACTACTTCAATGGTCTTTTCTACCCCCTCCCGAAGCAGGGTGACCCTTGTGGACTGAGAGATCAAATCTGCCCATTCTCGGTAGTGTCTTTCAGGGGTCTTACTGATAAAATAGTCCTTATGGAGAGAGGCTACCTGCTCCAAGTCACTTCCATCCAAAGCTAAGATCTGATCTCCTGCTTGGAGTCCCGTGTCTTCATTCGCCTTTTCAACATAAAGTTGATGGTCCATTACGCGTAAGAGAAAGCCTTTCTGCCTAGCTTTTTTATTCTGAAAGGAGATATGGCCAATAATTCCAAAACTAGCTAGGTAAGTCTTAACTTGATAGAGAAAGGCATCATCCGTCATATCATCTGTCATTTTTTCTCGAAAAGGCTCTGGATCGCATCCTTTTCGGTCTTTGATGGTAGATGAATCGTGAGTCATAATGGAGACAACATCTTCAAAAATAGCTCTTTTTCTCATGCAGGACTCCTTAAATTTTTTAGAAATAGTATACCACTTTTCCTTAAAAAGTTCTTAAAAGCCTAAAAAGAGGCTGGGACAAAAGTCCTAGCCTCTCAATTGTCTTTGGATTATCGAGCAAGACGCAGTGGTTGAGTGGGCTCTACTACGCTGATTTTATCAGCTTTTACAGCCCTACTCAACTGTGCGGAGGTGGAACGACGAAATCGAATTCTAACGAATTACCGATTTCTGTCCCACTCTCTTCTATAAGTTCTTTCTTTTCTTAGCCTTCTTGGTCAAGGATACATCGCAATGATAAATTTCTTCTGTTAGGAGGGTCGTCATTGCAAAATCGTCAACTTCTGGTCTCAGATCCACTTCATAATCCAAGGTAAGCTGTTCCCCATTTTGGCTTGTATTAACCGAAATCAAGTCGACTTCTGTACAATTGCGATCCAACAGATGTCTGATCTTCTCTGCAATCCTAGCCTGATTTCCTAGCTCAATCGTCAGGTGACGGCGCCGTTGGTGGTCGGTCTTACTTTGCTTGGTTTCGAGCAAGAGCCAGATAGCTAACAGAAAGGCCGTAAACAAAACTGCCAATAAGAGGTAGCCCGACCCCGCTGCTAAACCAATAATCATGGCAAGGAAAATCGCGATCAATTCTCTCGAGCCGCTGGTAGCAGAACGAAACCGGATCAAGCTAAAGGTTCCCGCTACTGCAATCGAGGTCCCCAGACTCCCGTTCACCAGGAAAATCACCAGGGTCATCATGCAGGGAAGCAAGGTGAGACTGACGATAAATTCACGCGTATAGAGGGTACGGTATTTGTAGGTCCAAGACAGGGCCATCCCGAGCACCAGGCTGACCAGTAAGGCTAGCATCAGACGCACCGGATCTACGGTTGCCGTAGTATTGTTAAAAATAGAATCAAATAGATTAGACATAGGCAGCACCTGTCCTTTCTTGAATTGGCGTTGGTGCGTAGTCTAAGCCTTGTGACTTATGGTAGGCACAACTGTATTTCGAAAATTTCTGTTTGACCAGTCCGTACTTATCCAGAATGTCCTTCAGCCACTGAGGTTCTTCACCCGGGGCCTTGATTTCCATAATGATGGTATTTTCTTCTAACAAAGGCTCTCCAGCTTTCCCACGGAGGAGATTGACCTGCTGATCACGATAGACTAAGTTTTGGTCCAGGGTGACCCGAATCTTATTGTAAGGATAGCCTTGGATACTCTTCTTTTCTTTTAAGGACAAACGATCATAATGGATGTACATCTGAGGCTGTAGTCGGTAATCATAGCGCTGGCGCAGAGCTTGGATTTCTTGCACCAAGTCCAGATCCTGAATGGTCTGATCCACTAGTCCATCCGTCATGAGGCGGGTGATGGAGGAAGGGTTCGAGACCAGGCGGAACTTATGACCAATTCCTTCTGCATCCTTTGATTTTACTTCTAGAAAAGCCGGACTCTCCACTGTTGGATGCTCCACATAGGTCCGCATCCGGATCTTTTCACGACGGTTCTGTTTAGCAAGAGCATCTTGGATCACATCAAAGTCTTCGGTATCAAAATAGATATTCGAAATCGTGGAGATGGGATAATCGTCTTCAACAACATATTTCTTCAAATCTTTCAATAAATCATCCAAGTCTTCTTTATTCACCACATATTTGGTTTCAATCCGCTTGAAGCTTGTCTCTACCGTTTTTTTCATGTTTTTCTCCTTTTGTTCAATAAAAAGTTATCATTTTCTTTATCGTTTTTGTTGCAAAGCCACAAGTCGCTTTACTTGTTCCTTAGTTTAGTTGCCTTTTCTTAAGCTTTCATTAAGCCAAACTTAAAGAAAACTAAAGTTAAGGTTCCTTTCAGAAAAACTTCAGGAAACTTTCAGCTAGCAACTTTAGACTAGGAGCATATCAAGGGAACGAGAGGAAAAGCTCATGAAATCAAACAAATGGAAATTCTTATTAACGGGGGCCGCAACCCTCACCTTACTGACAGCTTGTACCCAGGCGTCATCACAATCAGCTACAAAAAGCAATACTGCACAAACAACCGCTACTTCTACTTCAAAAAATAAAACAAACAATTCCAACTATTTTACAGATAAGGACAAGGACACCTCTTATGATGAAAGTAAAGCCTCTACTGTAAAACTATCTGGATCTTCTGCAAGTGTATCAGGTGACGGCATAGCTGTATCTGGATCAACTGTGACCATCTCAAAGGCTGGAACCTATGTCATCTCTGGTGAATCCGATGGAGTTCAAATCAAGGTCGAAGCGGGTGACTCAGATGATGTTCACATCGTCTTGAAAGGCGTTACCATGACCAACACCAACGCGCCAATTTCTGCTACGAAAGCAGGGCATGTCTACCTCACTCTAGCAGACGGCACGACCAATACCTTGTCTGATTCAAGTTCAAACAATGATGAAGATGCCGACGCAGTGATCTTCTCTAAGGGCGACCTCACCATCAATGGTTCAGGTACGCTCAACATTGACGCTAAGAAGAACAACGGTATCAAAGCCAATGACACTCTCCATATCACAGGTGGAACCTATAAGATCACGGCTGTTGGAGATGCCTTCAACGTCAATGATGAACTCAATATCACTGGTACGACCATGACCATCGATGCAGATGAAGATGCAGTCAAGGTGGATAACGATGAAGATACATCTGTCGGAACCATGTATCTGTCTGACAATACCATGACCATTTCAGCTGGGGACGATGGCATCCATGCTTCTGGTGATCTAGTCATCGATAGCGGAACTTACAAGGTGACCGAGTCTGTCGAAGGCCTTGAAGGAAAATCAATCACCATTAACGGTGGAGATATCACCATCTACGCAAGCGATGACGGTGTCAATGCGGCCAATGCCAATGCCAACCAAGATGAAATTTTCTTCACCATGAATGGTGGAACCCTCAACGTTGAAGTTGGGCAAGGCGATACCGATCCAATCGACTCTAACGGCAATGTCACTGTGACTGGAGGAACCATCAATTTGACGGGACAATCCGGCTTTGACTTTGATGGAACAGCTACCTACACAGGCGGAGATATCTATATCAACGGTGAAAAACAAACAGAAATTGTCAACTCCATGCCTGGAGGCGGTGGGGCTCCCGGAGGTGGCGGACCTCAAGGCGGTGGACCTGGCAAGCCTGGTGGACGCTAAGTCCTTCTTCCAAGGCCACTAACTGAAGCACACAAGAGTTATTAAAAGATGACTCCCTCGCTTCAAATGAGATCACAAGGAGCTGACCCTTACAGGAGAGAAAGCTTGTATGAATACCTACTTCGTACAAGCTCTCTCCTGTTTTTTCGTGCTTTCCAAGCTTTTATAGTGTACAATAGAAGAAATAGCGCTCTATGATTAGAAAGGGATTTATATGATGTCTAAAAAAATTACTCTCCTTGCAACGCTCTTTTTGAGTCTTTTCTTCTTGACAGCCTGTATGTCTGATTTTCAATCATATTTCAAACCGGAAGAAACGAGCTCTCGTGCCTCTTCTAAAAAACAAGAGAAAAGTGAAAAAGAAGCCTCATCGTCAAAAAAATCATCTAAAGCTAGCTCTTCCAAAAAAGAGAAGAAAGAGTCTGAGACAGAAACCAGCTCTAGCAAAAAAATGGAGGAGCTCCCTGCCAATGCTAGCGAAGCTCCAACAGACAAGATCTATGCAACAGGCGATTCTGTCGTTTACTATAGAAAAGATGGCGATACATTAGAAGCCGCAACACCGGATTACGAAGGCTATACTAAAAAATTTGTTCAAAAAATTCTTGGGGAACCTGAAAATGTCCTTAACGACCCAAAGTATCTGGTAGAAACCTTCTCAGAAAAGGAACGGGAAAACCTCGTGAAACTATATCAAGAGGGACACTTAACAGATGAACAGCTTCGTGCTTTTTGGGCTGGTGCGATCGATATCGCTCAAGCCACTAGGTTCGGTCAAACGTACACGGTTTATATCTACAAACAGGGCCAAGTACAACTGGTCTTCAAAGAAGATAACCTTATCTACATCACTCCAAATCCAGAAGTGCTTTATTTTAACTAAGAAAAAGCCCTCTTCTCTATTGAGAAGAGGGCTTTGTTTCACATGAAACTTTAGATAGAGGAAGCTTAGTCTTCTTCCATCTTTTGAGGTTGATAGGCCATCATTCCTAGACCAATACACAAGCCCAAAACTAGGGTAAGGAAGGTGACTTGCCCACCTATCTGACCAGATAAGGAAATGGTTTCCCTTAATCCCGATACGGTATAACTCATTGGCAACAGTGGGTGAATAGTTTGGAAGAAACGATTGGTGAGGGCAAGCGGATAAGTCCCTGCACTAGAAGCCAGTTGAAGGAGCAAGAGAATCAAAGAGATAAATGCTCCGACCTTGTTGTTCCATGTCGTTAAGGCGGTTACCACGGACATGAAGGTCACACTTCCTAACACACAGAGGAAGAGAGTCAAGCTTTCATGGTTTGCCGCCATTCCGAGCAGGTGGACAGCTCCGTAGACCAGGACACCAGCCAAGACCGCAATCATCCCGTTCACTTCCAATCTCGATTTAAGCCAAGCCCAACGACTTTCTGGATGACGCCCAGATGGCAATTTGGCAAAAATCATATTGGTAGAGAGAGCCGCGACGAAAAGGGCAACAGATATCATATAAGGTGCCATTCCTACTCCGTTCACTGAAACATTGTCATGGTCTGTCTTCGAAAGAGTGATTGGATCTGACAATACGCTTGCATTTTCTTTTTCAGTGCTAGCGCTATTTAGTTGGTCCTTAGCTGAACTCAAGCCTTGACTAAGATTTTGACTACCTGTTTGGAGATCAGCCAAACCTCCGACAAGAACCTGACCCCCTGCCGCTAATTGACCAGAGCCATCAGCTATCTTAGTTGCACCATCCGCCAATTGCTGAGAACCTGATAGTAACTGACCTGATTTATCCGATAACTGATCAACTCCTGATACCAGTTGATCAACACCGCTAGCCAAAACCGGTGTTTGACCATTTAGTTGACCGATCCCACTAGCTAGCAATCCAGCGCCTGTTGTTAATTCGCTAGACTTACTAGTCAATTGGTTGGCTCCTGAAGCTAATTGATTCATTCCAGCAGTCAGAGTTGGCATTTTCCCATTTAGGTCTCCCAATCCTGCTGCTAGTTGATTACTTCCCATTACCAAGTCACCAGATTTCTGATCCAGCTGACTTGTCCCCGCACTCAATTGAGTAGCTCCTGCAATCAAGCTACTGCTATTATCCGTAAGCTGACTAGCTCCACCGGCTAACTGATCCACCCCTGTCGTATAGAGTTGAACGCCCTGGCTAAGGGTTTGGCTTGCTGGTAGAAGTTGCTCTGTCACTGCGGTCTGTAGGGAGCTCAAGCTAGTTGAAAGAGTATTCAAGGTAGATGAAGCTGTTGGCAAGATCTGGTTGGCACTTTCTTTTACTGTGGCCAAGGGACTCTCGGTTGTTAAGCTTTCTTGCAAGCCTTGAACAGTGGTTAAAATCGCTTGAGCAGCAGTCTCCGTGCTACTTGAAGTAGCAGAGACAGCAGCCGTCATTTCTGCCTGTTGCTCAGCTGTCATCGATTGATAGGCAGCAGTAGCTTGAAGATTTGCTAGCACTGAATTGCGGTCAGCCTGTGCTGCTGCTGAAATCCCTTGAGCAGAGGTGGCGATGCTTGCCAAAGCTGTGCTGAGTTGACTGGTATCTCCGCTCGTATTCTGAATAGCTTCATTTAATTGGGTGAGGCTTGCTGTTAATTGGGCAAGTTGCTCTTGTTGATTTGGTTGCGGAGTGAGTTGTGTGGATAAGGTTTGAATGCCTGTCTCTAACTGAGATACTCCGTTTCTTAAGGCTTCCGATTGGCCGCTTAATTGACTAGCTCCACCACTGAGAGTAGCAAGCCCTGAGCTATAGCTGGTGAGGCCAGCCGTCAAGTTACTAGCACCAACATTCAACTGACTAACTCCCTTTGTGTAGGTATCCAGTCCCGTTGAGAGAGTCGTCATCCCTGTATGCAATTGGCCAATCCCAGAGGCTAACTGTGGCGTTTGACTAGCCATTTGGTTTAAACCATTTCCCAGTTGTCCAACTCCCGACGTATAGGTCGTCAAACCACTACTAAAGGTTGTAAAGCCATCATGAAGTTGCCCAACTCCCGACACGAGAGTCGGAACTTTTTCCTGCATTTGATGAAGACCAGTTCCTAATTGGCCAACTCCATTGGTGTAGGCCAAGAGACCAGTGCTAAGAGTCTGTGCCCCATTTGAAAAAGACAGACTCGAGTTGGACAAGGTGGTCAAATGGTCTGTCAAGGTCTGTCCACCCTCTTTTAGCTGACCAGCACCGGTCGCTAATTTCTGGCTTCCTTCCGCTGCTGTTCCCATACCTGTCTTCAAACTTCCCATCTTTTCGAAAAGAGCGCTGGTATAGGTTTGGGTGACATTGCTAGCAACGGTTTGCTGGATTTTTATCATGGCTGAATCACTCATCTTACCAGCAATAAAGCTATGTCCACTAGATGTTTGGTAGGCAATGGTCATCTGTTCTGGGTGATTGGTTAAGATAGAAGCAGCTTTAGCAGATAGATCCTTAGGCAAGGTCACCACCATATAGTAATCACCCTTTTCCAACCCATCTTTAGCTGCTTTTTCATCGACAATATGAAAATCCAGGGCGTCGCTTTTCTCAAAATTGGACACCATGTCTTTTCCGATTGTCAATTCTTCTTCCTGATAACGAGCTGGCTGGTCTTGATTTACAACTGCTACTGGCAGGTCGGAAACCTTGCCATAAGGATCCCACATAGAGGATAGAAAGATCACATTGTAGAGAGCTGGTATCAAGGCAACCCCGATCATCACAACGATAAAGGTCGGTTTCCTAAAAATCGCTTTCCATTCCTTAAACATTTTTCGTCTCCTTTTTATACACATTGTCTAATTTTTTTGATATAATTGATTATACAGTTCTTTTTAAAAATCGCAAGTTAAAAAAATCATTTTTGGACACTGTGTATAATTTTGTGTATAAAAGAGGGAGACTAGAATGGTTACCGAAAGCAACAAGCGAATAAAAACAAAACGGATCATCCAGGAAGCCATGGTTGACCTGCTTCATAGGGAGTCCTTTGATGAGATTTCAACTGTTCAGTTGGCAAAAGAGGCTGGTATCAGCCGGAGTAGCTTCTATACCCACTACCGTGATAAGTACGATATGATCGAGCGCTACCAACAGGAATTTTTCCACAAAGTTGAATACATCTTCGACAAACAACAAGATGATAAACACCAAGCTGTTACCGAAGTTTTCGAATTTCTCACCAAGGAGCCCCTCTTTGCTGTCCTTCTAACCGAGAATGGGACAAAAGAAATTCAATCCTTCTTGCGACACAAGCTACAAGTTCTACTAGTCGATAGCTTGCAAGAACGTTATGGCCATCGATCTTTGACCGAAATCGAAAGAGACTATAGTTCCGTCTACCTCACCAATGCCTTCTTTGGAGTCTGTCAAATGTGGGTGGCCCGTGGGCAAAAAGAAAGCCCCCAACAAATGGCGGACTTCCTATTAAAAATGCTGGAATAAAAGAGAGTGGGACAGAAATCGGTAATTCGTTAGAATTCGATTTCGTCGTCCCACCTCCGCACAGTTGAGTAGGGCTGTAAAAGCTGATGAAATCAGCGTGGTAGAGCCCACTCAACCACTGCGTCTTGCTCGATAATCCAAAGACAATTGAGAGGCTAGGACTTTTGTCCCAGCCCTTTTATGTTATGTTTCTTTAGTTCCCTGCTCCTAAAAATTGATCCACAAAGAAACTGAAGTAAGATTTTTCTCCTGTGATCAGGACACACTTCCCTTCCAAACCGTATCGTAGGAGTTTGGCCTCCTGATCCTTGAGACGAAGAACTCCCTCTATTTTGAAAAAGTTCCCCTGTTCTGTCCGAGTGGCACTCGAAGCAATTGAGCTAATACGGGCCTCTAGCGTAATTGGTTTTTGTTTACTTCCCTGTGTGCTAAAGCGAATCCGATCACCTACATGAATCGTGGCTATATCTTTTGAAGGGATATAGGTGACAATCTTGACTTCTTTTTCTTTCTGAATGAGAGGATAAACTTGAGCCAAAGGAGTACCTTCCGCTACAATACTCGCTCCTTTTGTTTCATCATTCAAATGAATCACCCCTTCATCCTTGGCTAGAATCCGAGTCTTCTGAAGAAGATTTTCTTGTGTTTTTAACTTACTGTCTAGATCTGCGATTTGCTGAGAAAGAAGCAGCAAATCTTGTCCAACTTTACTCAGCTGTTGAGCTTTCAGAGAGGCTATTTGACTATCTAAGCTGGTCGAAAAAGCTTGTTGGCTTCCGGATCCCGCATATTGGATGCGATAATTAGAAATACTCGCCTCTAACTGTTGGATTTGACTATCTAGCTGACTGATAAAAGAAGCTTGTGCTTGAGCGTTTTCTTCTCCATGTGGTTGCTGAGCGTAACTCTGGTAGAGAGAATAAAGTGGATGAGTCGCATCCAGACTTCTTCCTTCTAGTAGAGCTGATTTTAGACTATGGTAATCAGCTAATCGCTTCTCTTGGTCTTGGATAGCTTGGCCAATTTCTGCTTGACTGGAACTTGCACTGGCATTTTGAGAGGCAATGGTTGCATTCTGTTGATGGACTTGCGCTTGGAGAATCGCTATTTGTTGCTGATAATCCTTAAACAGCTGGTCATACCCAAAATGCTCAGTTCCTGTAAATTGGCTCTCCCCTGTCTCAATGCTCGTTTTCAACAATTTTAATTGTTCCTCCTGTTTCTTTAAGAGGTCGAGCTGTTGCGTTAAGCTCATTCCTTGCTGTTTTTCCTGAACCTCTTGGTATTCTACCAAGATTTCTCCCTTCTTAATCTCTTTATTTTCCTTCAAATGGTTGACTTGGATGGGAGAATTACTCGTTGACTGGATTTGGTCCACCACGCGCGTAGCTTCAATCGTTCCACGACTAGACAAGGTCACTTCCTTCTTGGCAAAGACAGAGAAACCGACAACAAACAGTAGTAAAAGAAAACAAGGGACTACCCATAAACTAGCAAAATTGTGGAAACGTTTCTGATAGAATTCTGCACTTTCAAAATATTTTTCGTTCATCATACTTTCTTTTTTTCTCCTAGTCCTCTCTTAACAAGTAACCAAATGGCTGTAATAGCCATTCTTTTTCAGCAGTTCTTCATGGCTTCCTTCTTCTTTCAGACGACCTTGGTCCATGAGGAAGACTTTTTCAGACCGTTCTGCAATCGTTAACCGATGAGCGATAAAGATAATCGTTTTGTCTAAGGCCATCAAGCGGTCCACAATTTTCTTCTCCGTCAAGATATCCAGGCTGCTGGTCGCTTCATCCAAAATCAGAATCGGAGCATCCGTTAATAAGGCACGCGCCAAGGCAATCCGCTGCCGTTGACCACCAGAGATTCCCATGCCATCCGTAGTCAATTCTGTTTGGTAATTGAGGGGCATACGCTCAATGTCTTCTCGAATTCCTGCGATTTCAACAGCGCGCAAGATATCTTCCTGACTAGTTCCTTCCCGCGCTCCCAGTAACAGGTTCTCTAAAATCGTACCATTAAAGACATAGGGCTGCTGGGGTAAATAATTGATTTGCTGGCGGAGCAAAGTTTTATCCACTTGCTGGATATCCGTTCCTCCTAGGCGAATCGTCCCTTTATTGGGTTGGTAGAAATTCACCATCATCTTTGCTAGCGTGGTTTTTCCAGAACCTGAAATACCAACAAAACTTACCTTGCTCCCTTTTTTAATCGTGAGACTGATATCGGTAAGAACGTTAGCCCCAAAACCGTACTTGTAGTCTACTCCCTCAAAAACCAGATCACCATCGAGAGCCTCACACTTTTGAAGAGGCTTCTTCTCTGCGAACTCAGAGTCTATCAAATAGACTTCATTCAGACGGGTATTGGCCACTCGGGCTGCTTGAAGTTTGGTTTGGAGGTTAATCAAGTTCTCTAAAGGGCCTGTGAAATAAACAAGGAGAGTATTGTAGGTGATCAACTGCCCCAAGCTCAATTCTTGCTTCATGACCAAATGAGCTCCCAACCACAAGACCAAGACATTCAAAATCAACTGGGCCAAGTGCTTGAGCCCCTTTTGTAGACTCTCCGCCTTGCTCATGGCAAAGGACTTCTTGAGATAGTCCACAAATTCTGAGTCAATCTTTTGATAGCGACTACGCTCACTGGTAAGAGACTTGATAGTTTCAATCCCGTTGATATCTTCGATGATGGAAGAAGACAAGACACTATTGGCTTCCATGGTTTCATTATTTAAGCGCTCAAAAGGTTTCATAAAGGCAAAAATAATGACCGCATAAATCGGTAGCAAGAGAATGGTCAAGAAAAAGAGGTGAGCATTTTGGCTAAACAGGACTACTGATAAAATCAAAACAATAGACAGATCCAAAAAGATTGAGAGCAGTGTACTAGCCAGAGCATCGATAATGCGGTTGGCATCTGTAAACCGCGACACCACTTCTCCTGTCCGTCGAGTCGCAAAGAAACTCATAGGCAACTGAAAAACATGCTTAATATAGGACAGAATGACATCAATAGACAAGCGTTGACCTAAAACAAGAAGCAAGTAATCTTGCGCATAGGTTAGGACTTGCTGTAAGATGTAAACCACGATCAACCCTAGTGAAATCACACTCAGCGTCTGCTTCATCTGATCAGGCACATAGGTATCAATAATCGATTGTAAGTAGTAAGAACCCACAATATTGATGAGGGTCACCAATAACGTTGCAAGAACAATATGCAGAACCAATTGCCGCTGTTTAAACAAAAGAGGGACAAAATCTAGGAGCCCATTTTTCTTTTCTTTACTCGGTTGATAGGCTGGAGTCGGGGCCAAGGCGATGACAATCCCTGTCCATTCCTTTTCAAACTCCTCGATGGTCAATTTGGTCATCTTTACCTTTGGATCTGGATCGGCTATGTAAAGATGCTTTTTATCTTTCTTATAGACTACGTAATAATGAGGGAGACGCCCATCCTTGATCACGTGGACAATCAATGGATAGGTCACTCCTTCCAAGTCAAAAAGTGTGCGATCTGCTCGGAAGGCGCGTGTCTCAAATCCCAACTCCTCAGCCACCTTGACCAGACCTAAGGCGGTCGTTCCATCTGCAGTCGTTTTTGCCTTCTCCCGCAGACTGGCCAAAGAATAGTATGAGCCATAGTAGCCAAAGACCATGGCCAAAGCTGCAACACCGCAGTCTCTCATATCAACTTGTTGGCGATAATGTTTTTTCTTAAATCCCATAAGAACCCTTTCCAATCGTTTGTTTCATCTTAACAAAATGGACAATCTGAGAAGAAAAAATCGCTATTTTGTTTATTATTTTAGGTATTTGGTCACAAAAATCTCCAAATCAGGAGAGTTGTTATTTATTTTGTAAAAGAAAAACCGCCTATTTTTACAGGCGGACATTTCTTTCTATGAAGTAAACTTAGGGAGCAAATAACTGAACAAACCCAGAAATCGAGGATTGAAGACAAAACAAAAAGCCCACTGTTGTAGGCTTTCTGCAAGTTTTTTCTTGAAATTAAAGCATTTTGTTGTAGAATTCAACGACAAGTGCTTCGTTGATTTCTGGGTTGATTTCATCGCGTTCTGGCAAACGAGTCAATGAACCTTCCAATTTTTCAGCATCGAATGATACGAATGCTGGACGTCCAAGAGTTGCTTCAACAGCTTCAAGGATAGCTGGAACTTTAGCTGATTTTTCACGAACTGAGATCACTTGACCTGGAGTTACGCGGTATGAAGGGATATCAACGCGTTTTCCGTCAACAAGGATGTGACCGTGGTTAACGAATTGACGAGCTTGACGACGAGTAGTCGCAAGTCCAAGACGGTAAACAACGTTATCCAAACGACGTTCCAAAAGAAGCATGAAGTTGAAACCGACAGTTCCTTCTTTGATCTTAGTAGCTTGTACGAACAAGTTACGGAATTGTTTTTCACCAAGTCCGTAAGAGAAACGAAGTTTTTGTTTTTCAGCTAATTGCAAACCGTATTCTGACAATTTTGAACGGTTGTTTGGTCCGTGTTGACCTGGTACGTAGTTACGACGTGCCAATTCTTTACCTGTACCTGTAAGTGACAAGCCAAGACGGCGAGATTGTTTCCAAGATGGTCCTGTATAACGTGACATTTGAAATGTCCTCCTATAAAAATAATTTTTTGTAGGAAATAACGTTTTAGACAAACCTGATTCGTTCAGAAAGCCTTCGCCCAAACAGCAAAGGTTACTTTTCTAGCTGGCTTCCTGTTGACGAGCTTCATTTTGTCCTGCTGTCATTTCGCACAAATTCTATTATACCACCAATACCGTCCCTTGTAAAGTTGCTTTCTCATTTTTTTGATTTCTTTCTATAAATGAAAAGCAAAATGAGGTGTTCTAGCTAAGGACTTTCTAAATCACATATTTATGACGCGGATGACCATGTATTTTCAGACATATCCAATATTTTTATCTTATTTACAGGAATCTTTACACCTTTTTTACAACCTGTCAATCATGATTGTTCTAATAACCTCCTAAGTTCTCCTATTTTAGTTATATGAAGAATATAGATGAGACTTCTCTTCAAAAGATCCCCCTGTCTAATATTGACAGATATGATTGTGAAATTGACATCTTTGTCAATAAATTTACACAACAAATCTTTATGATATGTTAAGGACATCAAAAAAAAACCATCTCCAAGAAGAGACGGTTGGAAGTTCTAGCTCACCCTAGCCAGATTAGTCTAAGTAATGAATCAGATTTTTCTCAGTCAAAATATCTGAGTAAGTATACGATTCAACATAGGTTGTTGCTGGTTCACCAGGTAAACTGTTTTCATTAGTGTATTCAATAATAAACAAAGAAGGATAGACTTCAATTAATCGACCAAACTTATTTTTTTGACGTTTACGACCATTTTCCAAGGTCATTTCCACAATTTGGCCTTCATGAGCCTTGATTTCTTCTTTGATTTTTTTCATTTTTGCTACATCTGTAAATGCATCACTCATCCATTATTCCTCTATTCTCTTTGATATGCTGGAGAACTTATTATATTCTTTCTGGAAGATTAGCTCCACTGTTCCACGCGCTCCTGAACGGTTTTTTTCAATAATGACTTCAACCTTGTTATTCGGCAAGCCTTCTTCTTCCTCACCTGCACGTTCATAATAGTCATCACGGTATAGGAAGGCAACAATATCTGCATCCTGCTCGATGGATCCTGATTCACGGATATCAGATAGAACCGGCCGCTTATCTTGTCGTTGTTCGACTCCCCGAGATAGCTGACTGAGGGCAATCACAGGAACCTTTAATTCTTTCGCCAAAATTTTTAATTGACGAGAAATTTCTGAGACTTCCTGTTGACGGTTTTCGCGTCCAGTCCCGGTAATCAACTGCAAGTAGTCGATGAGGATTAGACCGAGATTACCTGTCTCTTGTGCTAATTTTCTAGAACGAGACCGAATTTCTGTAATCCGAATACCGGGAGTATCATCTATATAAATGCTGGCATTGGCTAGATTTCCTTGTGCAATGGCATATTTTCGCCACTCATCGTCTGTCAGCTGACCCGTACGAATAGAATGGGATTCAATCAAGCCCTCTGCTGCCAACATCCGGTCTACCAAACTTTCAGCACCCATTTCCAGCGAGAAAATAGCCACTGTTTTATCCAACTTAGTTCCAATATTTTGGGCAATGTTTAGAGCAAAGGCAGTTTTACCAACCGCTGGACGAGCTGCAAGAATAATCAACTCTTCTTCATGAAGACCTGTTGTCATATGATCAAGATCTCGATATCCCGTTGCAATCCCAGTAATATCTGTTGTCTGCAAAGACCGAGTTTCAAGACTTCCAAAGTTGATATTTAAGATATCCTTGATATTCTTGAAACCACTCCGGTTGGCATTTTCACTAACATCAATCAGAGCTTTTTCTGCACCTGCAATAATTTCATCCGACGGACTAGCTCCATCATATGCTTGATTGATGCTCTCCGTTAAACGAGCAATCAGGCGTCTTAGAACCGCTTTTTCAGAAACAATCTTTGCGTAATATTCCGCATTGGCTGAGGTTGGAACAGAGTTGATGATTTCGGCTAGATAAGAGAGACCACCGATATTTTGCAAATCCCCTTGACTATCTAAAATATTGCGAACTGTAGTCGCATCAATAGCATCTCCCCTGTCTGCAAGGTCAATCATCGCCTTAAAAATTAACCGATGGGCATATTTAAAGAAATCTGCTGGCTCAATAAACTCACGAACAAAAACCAGTTTTCCCTCATCAATAAAGATGGCTCCTAAGACAGATTGCTCTGCTTGGATATCTTGAGGCTGGGTTCTTAATTCTTCTATCTCAGCCATAGTCATTCCTTTCTAACGATGTACTTAACCTTCATTTACTCGAATTTGGATAACACCTGTAATATCCTGATAAATTTTAACAGGCACATCAATCAACCCAACAGAGCGAATTGGTGAAGCCACTTGAATGTGACGCTTATCGATTTTAATTCCAAATTGTTTTTGTAGTTCTTCTGCAATTTTTTTATTGGTAATCGAACCAAATGTACGTCCATCAGGACCAATTTTTTCTGTAAATTGGACAACGGTCGTTTCTTCTGCTAATTTTGCTTGAATGTCTTTCGCTTCTGCGACTAATTCCGCATGGGCTTTTTCTTCAGATTTTTGCTTACCACGAAGCTCCCCAATCGCTTGGGCATTGGCTTCCTTAGCTAAATTCTTTTTAATCAAAAAGTTTTGCGCATAACCTGTTGGGACTTCTTTAATTTCCCCTTTTTTTCCTTTTCCTTTTACATCTGCTAAAAAGATAACTTTCATTCTTCTTCCTCCTTATCCTTTTGGACCTCTTCTTGAATACAGTCAATCAACTGGGCACGAACCTGATCGATGGTTACATCTTCCAATTGAGAAGCCGCCGAATTAAAGTGGCCTCCGCCTCCCATTTGCTCCATAATTTTTTGCACGTTGACTTTGCTTCTGCTTCGAGCTGAAATGGAAATGCTTCCTTGTTCATTCAATGCAATAACAAAGGTCGCTTCAATTTTGGACATAGCCAATATACTATCCGCTGCTTTACTAATGGTGACTGTTCCATAAGGAACATCTGCTGCTCCTGTTGCCACAATAATATGTGGGAAGACCATTTGACCATTTAGGATCAATTCATTTACTTCGCGGTACTCATCAAAGTTAGTAGCTGAAATTTCCTGGATGAGAACACTATCACTGCCTCGGCTTCGTAAATAACTAGCTACATCAAATGTACGACTGGTTACGCGAACTGAGAAATTCTTGGTATCCAACATAATACCGGCCATCAGAACACTGGCTTGAATCTTATTCAAGCGGTTCTTCTTAGAATTCTGGAACTGAAGCAATTCAGTAACCAACTCACTCGCACTACTTGCGCCACTTTCAATATAAGTGATCATGGCATTTTCAGGGAAGTCTTCGTCCCGTCTATGGTGATCAATGACAATGACTTGGGAAAATTTCTCATACAAATCATTTGAAAGCGTGAGAGCTGTCTTCGAGTGGTCCACCATAATCAAAAGGGATTGATCGGTTACCATCCGTAAAGCATCTGAAACTGTTACTAGTTTAGTCACTCCATCTGATTGAATTTTTTCAACTGCTCGTTCGATATCCTGAGCCATAGACGTATCATCATAAACTGCATAAGAGCGTTCGTTGATATTGTTTGCAAATAATTGCATCCCAATCGATGCTCCCAAAGCATCCATATCTAATTTTTTATGGCCAACAACAAATACCTGATCAACTGATTTAATTTTTTCAGAAATAGCTGTCATCATCGCACGAGTACGGGTGCGGGTGCGCTTGATAGCAGAGGCTGTCCCACCTCCAAAGAAAATAGGATCCTTGCCTTCTTCTTTTTCTTTTACAACCGCTTGGTCACCCCCTCGGACTTCAGCTAAGTTTAGATTCGATAAAGCAACTCTACCAATTTCATCATGATTGCCATCTCCGTATGAGAATCCCATACTTACCGTAATGGGTAATTCACGATTTTTCGCTTCCTCACGGAATTGGTCAATAATAGAAAATTTGGATTCGATTAATTGTTCAAGAACGGTATAGTCGGTAAAAAGATAAAAGCGATCCATCCCGACTCTTCGGTAAAACATATGGTATTTTTCCGAGAATTCTTCAACAAAGTTTGCAATAAAGCCATTGATGCTACTGATATCCGAATCAGACACAACATCTTCTAAATCATCATAGTTATCTACGGACATAATCCCGATGACCGGCCTAGTCGTTACAAGACCGACGTTGGCCTCATACTCACTAGACGCATCAAAAAAATAAACGACACTGGCCTGGGAATCTAGATAAACAGAATATTTCTTATCTCCAATGGTTGCATAATGGCCTTTCCCTTCAAAAGGGATCGCCAACACTTGTTGCAGGTATTCCACATCGAATTGCCCATCCTCAGTAGAGAAAATCAACTCCGCATAAGGATTGAACCACTCAACTTCATTGGTTTCACCGTTTACCTTGATTACACCAACTGGCATTTTATCCAGTAGCGAGGCCAATCCATTTTCAGCCTGATGATTGACATATTGAATTTGTTCTAGCTCATCCAATTCTACTTGCTTTAATTGATGAAGAAAGAGATAGATGACACCGGAAAGAATCAACAGAATCACGAATAAATTTGCAATTGTGCCACCCAATAATCTGGAACTGATGGCTAATATAATAAATGCTAACAAACCTACCATACAATAATGAATAGGCGTCATACGAAATTTTTTCATCATAAACCTCTGTTGGGCCATTATACCATA
The DNA here is from genome assembly GCF_022240605.1 of Streptococcus sp. DFI.7.26. Classification (NCBI taxonomy): domain Bacteria; kingdom Bacillati; phylum Bacillota; class Bacilli; order Lactobacillales; family Streptococcaceae; genus Streptococcus; species Streptococcus sp. DFI.7.26. Next base: position 80,716 of record NZ_JAKOGN010000004.1, read on the forward strand.
AAACATAAGAAAAAGCGAGGCCAGTCAAGCCTTTCCACCAAAGAAAAAGCTGACAGGGATTAAGGTCCGGTCGCTCATTTGTTAAACAGTGTAAAGTATATTTACACTGTTGTAAATATACAGTAAAACGAGAAAAGAAGTAGCTATTTGGCTACTTCTTCCACATATTTACATCATAATAAGTTAGGATTCTTTTTCTTGATTCTTAGAAATGCTTCGACTCTTGCCTTCAAGATACACCATCAAGATAGAAATATCAGCTGGGTTGACACCTGAAATCCGGCTAGCTTGACCAATCGTTTCTGGATTAATCAACTTGAATTTTTGACGAGCTTCTGTTGCGATGGAGTCAATATCGTCCCAGTCAATATTGGCAGGAATTCGTTTTTCTTCCATCCGCTTCATTTTTTCAACCTGATCTAAAGCTTTTGAGATATAACCCTCGTACTTAATTTCAGTTTCAATCAGCTCGATAATCTTATCATCTAGTTCTTCAGCTGCTGGTCCGATAAAGTTGATAACATCTTGATAAGATACTTCTGGTCTTCTCAAGAATTCTTTGGCTGTGACAGCATCTGTCAATGGTTTAAAACCTAGCGCTGCAACCTTCTCGTTCGTTTCCTTTACAGGTTTTAACTTGATACTGTCAAGACGCTTCATTTCATTTTCAAACTGATACTTCTTGGTTTCAAAACGTGCCCAACGTTCATCGTCAACCAAACCAACCTCGTGACCGATTTCTGTTAAGCGCATATCTGCATTATCATGACGAAGAATCAAACGGTATTCTGCACGGCTAGTCAACAGACGATAGGGCTCAACTGTTCCTTTGGTTACCAAGTCATCGATCATGACCCCAATATAACCATCACTCCGTTTCAAGATGAGCTCTGGTTTTCCTTGGATTTTCAGCGCAGCATTAATCCCTGCCACAATTCCTTGGCCAGCAGCTTCTTCATAACCAGATGTTCCATTGGTTTGGCCTGCGGTAAAGAGACCTGAGATTTTCTTGGTTTCTAAAGTTGCCCGCAATTGATGTGGGAGGACCATATCATACTCAATCGCATAACCCGTTCGCATCATCTCAGCATTCTCAAGTCCCTTGATTGAATGAACCAGATCTCGTTGCACATCTTCTGGTAAACTGGTTGACAAGCCTTGGACATAAACTTCTTCTGTATTGCGTCCTTCTGGCTCAAGGAATAGCTGGTGGCGTTCCTTATCCGCAAAGCGAACAATCTTATCTTCAATAGATGGACAATAGCGAGGTCCAACTCCCTTTACAACACCTGTAAACATTGGAGCTCGGTGTAAATTGCTGTTGATGATTTCGTGACTTTGACTATTGGTATAGGTTAACCAACAAGGGATTTGATCCTTTAAATAATCCTCGTCACGCGAATTGTAAGAAAAGTGATTTGGATTTTCATCACCTGGTTGAATTTCCGTTTCTTCATAATTGATTGACGATGCCTTTACACGTGGTGGCGTACCTGTTTTGAACCGTCCAATTTCTAGTCCAAGATTCTTGAGATTTTCAGCCAAATTGATAGAAGCAAGGCTATGGTTAGGGCCTGATGAATACTTGAGATCCCCAATGATGATTTCTCCACGTAAAGCCGTTCCAGTCGTGACAATGACAGCCTTGGCCCCATATTCTTGGTGGGTCGCAGTTCGAACACCAATAACCTTCTCATCTTCTACCAAAATTTCATCAATCATGGTTTGGCGAAGGGTCAAGTTTTCTTGATTCTCAACTGTCTTACGCATTTCCTTAGAATAGAGCTCTTTATCTGCTTGAGCACGAAGCGCACGAACAGCTGGTCCCTTTCCTGTATTCAACATCTTCATCTGAATATAGGATTTGTCAATATTCTTGGCCATCTCTCCACCGAGAGCATCTACCTCACGGACCACAATCCCTTTTGCAGAACCACCAATCGAAGGATTACATGGCAAAAACGCCAACATTTCGATATTGATGGTTGCAAGTAAAACTTTACAACCCATTCGGCTCGCAGCAAGGGAGGCTTCTACCCCAGCATGCCCCGCTCCGATTACAATAATATCGTATTCTTCTATAAAATTATAAGTCATTTTTTCTCCTATTCTTTAAGATGGATGTGTCGTAATTGTCCGTCCCAATCTGGTAAGGCGGTTTTTAAAAATGCCGGCTTCAGATTAACAGTATGTAGATCATCTAAAGCAAGCCACCGGCAAGGTAATGGCTTCGCATCTTCTTGCATGGTTAACGGTGCATCTTCCAGCAAGTCCACTAAATAATGGAACTCGATATTATGATAGTGGACCTCAGCTTGTTCAAAGCGATTTTCAACAATGAAAGCTAACTGAACCGCTCTAGAAGCGACCCCAAGTTCCTCTTTTACTTCTCGAACTACGGCATCTTCAGTAGCTTCATCCACTTGAATAGCACCTCCGATTGTATAAAAACCGTCCTCATCTTCTACGACTAACAAGCGATTGTCTTTTACAATCAAAGCAGTCGCTCTCACACCAAAAACCGTTTGGTTTGACTTGGTCCGAAAATCCTGTTCTTGCATGTAACTTCCTTTCGAAACGACACAAAAATAGTCAAAACTCTGAGAAGTGCAGGACAAAAAAGCCTGCAACATCCATGAGCTTTGACCATCACTTCTATTGCTTTTATTATTGTAGCAAATTGAGAAAATTTGTCAATTTAAATATACTGACAAACTTTACCATCTCGATAAGCATTGTCAATTAGTCCACCACCGAGACACTCTTCACCATCGTAAAAGACAACAGCCTGACCTGGTGTAATGGCCCGTTGAGGTTCTGCAAAAATTACCTCTGCCTTGTCACCCTTGACATGCACAGTCACTTTGGAATCTGGCTGGCGATAACGGAACTTGGCTGTACACTCCAATGTAAACTCTTCTGGCATCTCTCGTGTAAAGTGAACTTGACTAGCTTGTAAACTTGTTGACATCAGTGCTTCATGATAGAATCCTTGACCGACATACAGAATATTTTGACTCAGATCTTTACCAACGACAAACCAAGGAGCATTGTCCCCACCTTGTTGGCCACCAATTCCAAGTCCACCCCGCTGACCGATCGTATAATACATCAAACCGGCATGTTCGCCCATATCCCGTCCATCTACGGTCATCATTCGGCCTGGTTGGGCAGGAAGGTAGTTCCCTAGAAACTCTTTGAAATTCTTTTCTCCAATAAAGCAGATCCCAGTGGAGTCTTTCTTTTTAGCCGTTGCCAATCCAGCCTCTTCAGCCAACCGGCGAACCTCAGGTTTTTCCAAATGTCCCAACGGGAACATGGTTTTTTGAAGTTGTTCTTGTGACAACTGGCTTAGGAAATAAGTTTGATCCTTCCCGTTGTCAACACCGCGTAGCATATGAACAATGCCATCCTCATCACGCGCCACACGAGCATAGTGACCCGTGGCTACATAATCGGCACCAAGTGTCATGGCATAATCTAAGAAGGCCTTAAATTTGATTTCCTTATTACACATGACATCCGGATTTGGTGTCCGGCCTGCACGATATTCTGCAAGGAAATATTCAAAGACACGATCCCAGTATTCTTTCTCAAAGTTGACAGAATAGTAAGGTATGCCAATTTGATCTGCAACCGCTGCTACATCTTTGTAATCTTCTGTAGCTGTACAGACGCCATTTTCGTCTGTGTCGTCCCAGTTTTTCATGAAGATGCCGATGACATCGTAACCCTGTTGCTTTAATAATAAAGCTGTTACAGATGAATCAACACCACCACTCATACCAACAACAACACGTGTTTTCGAGTTATCACTCATAGATTTCTCCCATCTTTTCGTTTCTCACGATTGAAGGTCGTGGTGTGCTTCAACGATTGAAGGTCGTTTTGAGCATTATCAATTGTAACACGCTTTATAGTAGAAAACAAGCATCTTGCCATTCTTCTTATTGGCTATTGTATCTATATGTTTACAAGTCTGTAAATCAAAAAAGAGTCCATTTGCTGAACTCTTTCATTTACTTTAATACCAGCCATTGGCCAGCCAGAAGTTTTTAGCCGCCGACCATGATCCATATCGGTTTACAACATATTGATTGGCTACTTTTTCCTGGTTTTCTGGTGACAAGTCGCCGTTTAAATAAGAAAGGGATAACTGGTAACGACCATAATATTGGCCATTTTGTGCTGTGTAACTGCCACTTGATTCCTTCTGGGCAATCCATTCTTTAGCCACTGCATCTTCGGCACTCAAGCCATCTGAAGCAGATACCGTAGTTGTTGCTTTACTAGTGGTAGCTTGCTCTGTAGTATTAGTTGTTGCCTTCTCATCTTCAATCTCTAAAACTTGACCAACTGTAATGAGGTTAACATTGCTAATCTTATTTTTCTTAGCAATCGCATCAACCGTTGTATTCTTCTCTTTAGCAATAGCTGATAAGGTATCACCTGACTTTACAGTGTAAGATTCTGCACTGGCAAGGACGGGAATAAACATTCCAGATAATAAGCTCAGTCCGATTACACGTTTTACAAATATTTTTTTATTCATGTTTTTACACTCCTTTTCTGTATGTTCTTTATCTTACAGAAGAAATGTTTCAGAAACTTTATGAAATCACGTCAAATGTTTCAATAATATGTTAGCAAGAATAAAAAACACCTCAAATAAACTAGTTTTAAGTATCTTTTAAGTTTAAAACAAAATTTCCCTCTTAAATAGAAGAAAACATGCCCTAGATTTGTTATAATGAAAGAAAAGAAACCCTAAGGAGCTGACTGATGAATTCGCTTAAATTCCAATCCGTATTTGATATTATTGGACCGGTTATGATTGGACCTTCTAGTAGCCACACTGCTGGAGCTGTTCGTATTGGAAAAATTGTCTCTTCTATTTTTGGAGAGGATCCTACAGAAGTTGAATTTCAGTTGTTTAATTCCTTTGCCAAAACCTATCGCGGCCACGGGACAGACTTGGCCCTTGTAGCTGGTATTTTGGGGATGGACACAGATGATCCAAGAATCCCCAATAGTCTTGAAATTGCTCATGAAAGAGGAATTCGAATCGTCTGGTCTATTCAAAAAGAGAGCAATGCGCCTCATCCAAATACGACGACCATCACGGTGAAAAATGAACACAAAACCATCTCCGTCACAGGGATTTCCATTGGTGGGGGAAACATACAAGTTACCGAGTTAAATGGCTTTTCAATTTCTCTAAACATGAACACCCCAACAATTATTATCGTTCACCAAGACGTTCCTGGTATGATTGCCCATGTGACAGAAGCCCTTTCCCGCTATGATATCAATATCGCCCAAATGAACGTAACCCGTGAAAAAGCCGGTGAAAAGGCTATTATGATTATTGAAGTGGATTCTCGTAATTGTGACGAAGCTATTGAGTTAATCCGTCAAATTCCCCATTTACACAATGTGAATTTCTTTCAATAAGGAGACCCCATGTTTTATTCCATTACCGAACTAGTTGAGCAAGCGACCCTCCACTATGAAGGAAATGTCGCAGAATTAATGATTGCAACTGAGTTTGAACTAACTGGTCGCGAGCGCGAAGAAGTTCTGACTCTTATGACACGAAACCTTGAGGTCATGAAAGAATCCGTTCATCTTGGACTCAATGACCAACTTTCTAGAAGTGGCTTGACCGGAGGAGATGCTGCAAAATTGGATCGCTATATTCGATCTGGAAAAGCCCTCTCCGACTATACTGTCCTAACCGCAGCCAAAAATGCTATTGCTGTCAACGAACACAATGCAAAAATGGGCTTAGTCTGTGCTACTCCCACTGCTGGATCAGCCGGTTGCTTACCCGCTGTTCTTACTTCAGCCATCGAGAAACTACAGTTAGATGAACACCAACAATTAGAGTTCTTATTGGCGGCAGGAGCCTTTGGTCTGGTTATTGCCAACAATGCATCGATTTCAGGAGCCGAGGGAGGCTGTCAAGCTGAGGTTGGGTCAGCCTCTGCTATGAGCGCAGCAGCTTTAACTCTAGCAGCGGGAGGAAGTCCCTACCAAGCTAGTCAAGCCATTTGTTTCGTCATTAAAAATATGCTAGGCTTAATTTGTGATCCTGTTGCAGGACTGGTAGAGGTTCCTTGTGTCAAACGAAATGCTATGGGTGCAAGCTATGCCTATATTGCAGCAGATATGGCTCTGGCAGGAATTGAATCCAAAATCCCTGTTGATGAAGTCATCGATGCTATGTACCAGGTCGGATCAAGCCTACCAACTGCCTTTAGAGAAACGGCCGAAGGTGGTCTGGCAGCGACTCCAACTGGGAAACGCCTACAGCAAGAAATATTTGGAGACTAATCTATGAAGTACATATTTTTCGACTTGGATGGGACTTTAGTCGATAGTTCCCAAGGTATTGAGACCACCTTTCTACACACTTTTAAGGTGCTGGGAGTTCCTGCACCTGATAAAGAAACTATTCGAACCTTTATGGGTCCTCCACTCAAGGTTACGTTTACTAAACATGTCCCAAAAGAACTGGTCGCAAAAGCTGTAGAAATCTATCGCACCTATTACAAAGAAACCGGCCAACAACAAACCTATCTCTACCCAGGTATCAAAGAACTCCTTCAGCAATTGAAGGAATTGGGTTATCACTTATTCATCACCACCTCTAAGAATCAGGAAGTGAGTCTCGAAATAGCCCATTCACTAGGAATTAGTGATTGCTTTGAAGAGATTTATGGTTCTATCCCAGGATCTATGCACAAAGCTGATATCATTCAGCGTGTACTGGTGGACCATCAAATTCCAAAAGAGGAAGCTTGCATCGTTGGGGATACTAAATTTGATATTATTGGGGGAAAAACCATTGGTATTCACACAATTGCAGTCAGTTGGGGATTTGCACCTCTAGAGCAATTAAAAGAGGAAACTCCCGATACCATCGTAGATTCCCCCCTAGCTTTACTAACTCATTTAAGTTAATAAAAGAGGTTTACAAATTTGTAAACCTCTTTTATGTATAAAATCACCTATGGGTAAGATCATCCATGGTTCACTAAGGTTGACTAACAAAGTCATTTTCTTTACAGCTCTTTCCAATCCTTGTCAAGATAAGAAACAAAATAAAAAGAGGGTTTAACCTCTTTTTTAGTATCCCCAAGCTGAAAGCCCTTGGTTTGAATAGGCATTATAAGCTGCTTGGATTTGATCATCAACTGTAGCAGTTGAACCCCAACCTGGCATTGTTTGGAAAAGACCACTAGCTCCAGATGGATTTGCTGCGTTCACTTGACCATTTGATTCACGTGCAATAATGGCTTCCCAAGTTGATGCAGGAACTCCTGTCATTTCAGCCATACGAGCCGCTGCATAGGATCCAACTTCTCCAGCAGTATTCCCATTTGCAAGTACAATACCATTTCCAGAATTCGTAACAACAGGTGCTGCATTATAAGTGACAGTAGTTGTTGTTTCTGCCACTACTTGATTTGTAGAAGCTTCGGCTGCTGGTTCTTGACTTACTGTGGCAGTATTTACTTTGTTGATCAATGATTTTGAACGTTCACCCAACTCAATAATTTGACCTGCATGGATCAAATCTTGGTTGCTGATTTGATTCAATTCAACAAGTTTTTCGATAGTAGTGTTATTCTTAATCGCAATTTCTGATAAAGTATCACCATATTTTACTTCATATGTTTCAGCATTCACTACCACACCAGAAACAAAAAGTGAAAGAGCTGAGATAATAGAAGTTAATGTCCATTGGACTTTTTTTGTGTTCATCAATACATTCTCCTTTCGAACATAATACTATCTTACACATTAAATGTTACAGTTAGTTATATTTTATGTTACAAAGGTTACAAAATCATGTATTTTTCATGCAAAAAACGCTATAAATAGCGTTTTTCTTCATTTTTTTAGAAAAAATCCCCTATATGTAGTGGTGGTATTCTAATATTTCAACCAAAAAATGATAGCACCAACTGCCGCTATAGACAGAATAGCTACACTATCTAAAACTTGCCATTTTAACTGCCTATATCGGCTTCTTCCCTCTCCACTTTTATAACCTCTTGCCTCCATGGCAATTGCAAGAGCATCTGCACGTTTAAAACTTGATGCAAACAAGGGAATTAAAATCGGTATAAATGAGCGAATCTTCTGAAGGAGATTCCCTTCTCCAAAATCAACCCCTCGGGCTCTCTGTGCATTCATAATGCGAATCGTATCATCCATTAGAGTGGGAACGAAACGAAGGCTCATAGACAACATGAGTCCAATTTCATGAGCAGGAACTTTGATGATTTTAAATGGAGTTAACAACTTTTCTACGGCATCTGCTAAGCTTAAGGGCGTTGTTGTCAGTGTTAAAATCGTTGAAAATACAACAATGAGAATAAAACGACAAAAGATCACACCAGCTTGCGCAAGTCCTTTATCCGTTAAAGTCAAAAAATAAAATTGAAATAAGGCCTTACCGCCAGTTGTTGCAAACAACTGAAAGAGTGTAGTGAAAGCAATGATAAAGACCATTGATTTCAGGCCATTAATAAAAAAGCGGAAGGGGATCTTGGCACTCAAAATCAACGCAAAGGCCAACAAAAACAACAGGGCATTCGTCAACACATTATTGGCCCAAAACAAAATAACAATTAACAAGAAAAGTCCTAGTAACTTTGCTCTTGGATCCATACGATGGAGAATGGAATTACCTGGTACATATCGTCCTAAAATCATACTATTCATGTCCAATTAACTCCTTAAACTCCTGTAAAGTGATTGGTAAAGTTGGCAAAGATAGTCCTTTTTGACGTAAGCGCCAAGCAAATTTCGTCACTTTCGGTACACCTAATTGTATGTTTTCTAATCCTTCTACATCCTGAAATACATCCCTTGGATGCCCAGACCTCACCATTCGTCCTTTTTCCAAAACATAAACAAGATTTGCGTATTCTGCCACATCTTCCATAGAATGACTAACAAGAACGATGGTCATCCCAGCTTGATGAAGTGACGCGAATAGCTTCATTAATTCCCGTCTACCTGACGGATCCAAACCAGCTGTCGGCTCGTCCAAGACCAAAATTTCAGGTTCCATCGCTAAAATGCCTGCAATAGCGACCCGTCTCATTTGCCCTCCAGACAATTCAAAGGGACTCCGTTCAAACAACTCTTCAGAAAGACCGACTAAGCGTAATTTTTCCTTAGCAATGCTCTCAGCTGATTCTTGGTCTACTCCAAAATTTTGAGGCCCAAATGCGACATCTTTTACAACAGTCTCAGCAAATAGTTGACTTTCTGGAAATTGAAAGACGAGACCCACTTTTTTCCGAAGATCCTTTAGCTCTTTTTGAGAAGACTCAGAACTAATGCGCATATCATTCATTTGCACTTCCCCTCGACTGGGCAAAAGCAAACCATTTAATAATTGGAGGATGGTTGATTTTCCACTTCCAGTATGCCCAATTAGAGCTGTATAAGAACCGCTTGGGATTTCTATATTCACATCAAAAAGAGCCGTTCCTTCAAAAGGAGTACCTTCTTGATAGGTATAACTAAGCTGTTTTAAAGCAATTCCCATAATAGTTTCTCTAGCTCTCCTTCAGTCTGATAGGTTTCTCCAACTGGAAAACCTTTTTGATGTAACATGCTGCGCAATCGATTAGCGAAAGGTTCTTCTAATCCAATTTCATCTAGATCATCTCGAGAAAAGAGTTCTCTTGGAGTCAGATCCAAGGTCGCTTTTCCTTTTTCAAAGAGAATAACCCGATCACTTAGGGAAACTTCCTCTAAATCATGGGTAATAGAAATAACGGTTAACCCATATCGTTCTTTGACTTCTCGAACCGTACGAATTAGTTCTAGACGCCCTTCAGGATCCAACATACTGGTTGCTTCATCTAAAATGATGATTTTAGGTCGTAAAGCAATAATTCCAGCAATGGCCACTCGTTGCTTTTGTCCACCGGATAACCTAGCGGGTTCTCGATCTTTGAACTCATCCATGCGGACCATCTTCAAAGCTTCGTCTACTCGTTGCACCATTTCATCTCTTGGAATTCCTTGGTTCTCCAACCCAAACGCCACATCATCTTCAACTGTAGCTCCAACAAACTGGTTATCTGGATTCTGGAAAACCATGCCAATCTCACTACGTTTATCCCAAACATTTTCAGGAGTTAACAAATCTCCGGAAATATAGATTTGACCAGATTCCGGTTCCAACAAGCCATCAATCAAGCGGACCACTGTTGATTTACCACTTCCGTTATGTCCAATAATGGATAACCATTCACCATGTTTCACGTGAAACGAAATATCATTTAACTGATGGTTCTCATCTGTTTTTTGGTATTTAAATGTAAGATTTCGAACTTCTATAATATTATTCATTTATCTAAAGGTATCTTTAAAGAGGTAGGCACTGCCTTTAAAGTATTCATATCCAGAGTAGACTGTAAAGATTAGCGCAACATAAAGCGTAATTTGACCCAATAAGTCCCAATGGAAGAGAAGGAAAATAATGGCAAACATTTGTGAGAAGGTTTTAATTTTTCCAGGCATAGCTGCTGGCAAAACAACTCCTCCTGTTTCAACCAATAACAGACGGAGGCCAGTTACGGCTAATTCACGGCAAATAATAACTGCTGTAATCCAGGCTGGAACCATCTTTAATTCAATCATCATGATAAAGGCAGACATGACAAGAAGCTTATCAGCCATGGGATCCGCAAATTTCCCAAAGTTACTAACAACTTTCCATTTACGAGCTAAATAACCGTCCAAATAATCGGTGATACTAGCAACTGCAAAGACAATAGCTGCTGCTACATGCCAACCATAACCTTTACCAAATATTAGCATCAAAATAAAAATAGGAATAAACACAATACGAATCAGTGTTAAGGCATTTGGGATATTTTCTTTTTTCATTCTAGTCTCCTTACTAGTTTACATGATCATTTACATCTATTTGACAAAATAGACGTCGTTTTAATTCGACAAAAACATCATTCCACTCTTTTCCCGTTATTTAGGGAAAATGATAAAGTCCATCATATCACAAGCGTTGACAAAATCTCGCCCAACCTTTACAACATCTTGTAAAGAAATACTCTGTAAAAGTTTTGGAAGATCAAATAGATTTTCACCCGTCTCAATTGGATTAAATTGAGTCGCAATATAATCCAAGGAATTCAAACCGTGTAGAAAATCTCCAAACATTTCACTTTTAATCGTATCCAAATGCTCTTGGGTCACATCGGGATCTTTCTCAAAATTCTTTATGGCAGTTCTGAACTGATGGGATATACTAACAGGTTCCGAGGTGTCCATCGTTAACATCACAAAGTGAAACGAAGACTCTACTTCGATTTCTAGTGTCAAGGAGTTGTCAAGTTTACCAACTTCATAAAGCGACTGAAATCGTTTGGATGTCCACCCAAACATCATTGCAAATAATAATTTAAGGATAATCTTATAGCGATACTGGTAAAGAGGAGGAATCTGATTTCTTCCACGAATTCCAATTGCTAATTTCGGTGAAGCAACTTTCATCCGACTGGTCTCATTTTGGACAACTGGATTCAAGTCCACGGGTGAAATATGAGGAAGAGGACTTGAAGAAATCTTCATCTCAAATTCAGAAACAAGGTTAACAAGACTGTCAAGATCAAAATTTCCGACAACCACTAGATGCATATTGGATGGTTGGTAGAAATAATCGAAATTTTCCTGTAAACTTTCTTCATCAATTTGAGCGAGAGAAGATACAGTACCTGCAATATCTTGGGCCAAGGGTGTATCTGGATAAAGATTTGCCAACGCCCTAAAGAATAATTGGTAGTCAGGACTATCTTGGTACATTTCGATTTCTTGTTGAATAATCAATTGTTCCTTCTTTAGAGAATCCTTTGAGAGATGAAGAGATTGTGTCATCTCCAGTAACAATCTCAGATTTTCATTGATATTCGAGGTGGTCGAAAAGAGATAGCTAGTTTGTGTAAAGCTAGTAAAGGCATTACTTTCAGCTCCCAGCTTTACAAAATGCTGTAAATAATCTTGACCGTCTTGATCTTCAAATAATTTATGTTCAAGAAAATGTGCAATCCCTGCTGGAAATTCTTTTATTCCCTCTACTCCATCCACTGTAAATCTTGTGTCAATAGAACCGAATTTAGTAGAAATGATTGCATAGCTTTCATTAAAATCCGCCTTTGGAATTAAATATAACTTCAATCCATTTTGGAGAGTTGTCTGATAAACACATTCTCCAACAGCTGGATAATCTATTTTCTCCAAATCTTTCTTTATCATTCTCTTCCTTCCATAAAATAGACCGCTTGTAATTTGAGCGATTTGGCAACAGCCATAATTTCTTCTTTCGTCACCAGTTGAATAGCTTGGATCCAATCATCAATTGACAAGAACTGTTTTCCTAAAATAGAGTGTAAATAAGCTCTTTCAATCAAGGTGCCAGGTCGATCCTGCGACAATTTTGCAGCATTTATAATCATTTCTTTTGTCAAGCGTAGCTCTTCACTTGTAAACTTCCCTCTCTTCAAGTCACTCACTTGACGGCTCATCAGGGTCATGGTCCTGGTTCTATTTTTTCGATCAATCCCTGCATAGATCCGCATAAAATGAGAAAAAATATCAAAATGGCTAGAGATCGTATAAGCCAACCCTTCTTTTTCTCGAATGACTGTAAACAATTTTGAATGAGAGAAAGCCCCCAGTAAACCATTTAAAACAATCAAAGCAAAATGCTCTTTCTCTCCATACTGAACAGGAAAATGATAACCCAACTCTAAAATAGATTGATGAGTATCTCTTTGTTCGAGTCCTTCTCTGACAACGTTTGAAAAAGATTGGGCATAAAAAAGATTGACATGAAATTTACGAGGTTGTAAACCAAATTCACTAATCTTTTCAATGACCGCTAGTTCATTGAAATCACCCATAAAGAAAAAGTCAATCAGATTTGTTTGAAGCATTTCTTGAAATGCTTGATAAGCTGACCCTTCATCCTCATTCTGAATCTGCTGGACACTTCCATACTTGCTTAGTTTCATATCAGCTTGATCATAAAACAAACGATTCAATTGTTGATGGGCATAATAAAAATGATTTTCAATTTCTGCTTCTAGTTCTGTAACAAGATTCTTTTTCTCTACTGAAAAAGTTTCTGAATGAAAGCACCCGTTTTCTGCAAGAGGAGCATTCAGAGATACCTTTAATAAATCCAACATCTGATCTGTCAAGACATTTTTCTTGCTCAAAAAAGCATCACGGACATAAGATAAATTAATATCAATGTAGTGCGTTTGACCGCGTTTTGAAACAGAAGTAGAAAAATTTGCTCCATACAAGTTCGCCAACTGCTCTCTAAATTGCTGGGAAGTTGGGTAAAGTTGATTGGCTGTTTCAATCATGCGTGAAGCTAGAACTCGTCCTGCTATTGTTTCTTCAGAAAGAGGGGCCGAGAACCGCACTTTTATCTCATTGGTCTTAAATTTTTCTGATTTCATAAAATGGATTTGAACACCAGTAACTAATTCCATCGTCATCCTCGTTCTAACAAATATTACTCTTCATTATATCATGAAATCCCAGTAAAATCTTTCCCAGACAGATTAAAAAACGTTTACACTGACTCGCCCTATTTTAGGTTTTTCATCCTTTTGTGGTATAATAACTATCATTGAGGTGAACTATGAACTATAAACTTTTTGATGAATTTATCACACTACAAGCCCTATTTAAAGAACTGGGAATCATCCAAAGCGGTGGAGCTATCAAAGCCTTTTTACTTGAAAATCAAGTAGAGGTCAATGGAGAAGTGGAAACCAGAAGAGGACGTAAGTTACGAGTCGGAGATACAATCGAAGTAATTGGTGAGAAGGAAGTCATAACACTGACAGAACCTAGTCCAGAAGAGATTGAAGACTATCAAGCGGACAAGCTGGAAAAAGAACGCGTTGCTCAATTAGTGAAGAAATTAAACAAAGAACAAAAACAAAAAAAAGATTCTAAACCTAAAAAAGAAGAGAACAAGCGGAAGCCTGTTCGTTTCCCAGGAACATAATATGTGGCTTAAATCCATACACATTCAGAAATTTCGAAATTATAAAGAAGTAGATCTTCAATTCCACTCTGGTTTGAATATTTTCTTAGGCCAAAATGCTCAAGGAAAAACCAATCTCCTCGAATCCATCTACTTTTTAGCCTTGACCCGCAGCCATCGGACCCGTTCCGATAAAGATTTAATTCATTTTCAAGAGGAACAATTTACTGTTTCAGGGATCTTAGAAAAAAAAACCGGCTCAATCCCTTTAGAAATTTCCTTATCCTCAAAAGGACGAGTCACTAAAGTGAACCACTTAAAACAAAGCAAGTTATCAACCTATATCGGTAACATGAATGTGGTTCTCTTTGCTCCAGAGGATTTACAACTAGTTAAAGGCTCACCCGCTCTTCGCCGCAAGTTTATTGATATTGATTTAGGCCAGATGAAACCCGTCTATCTATCAGATTTAACAGCCTATCATCATGTTTTAAAGCAGCGAAACAGTTACTTAAAAACGGCAACTACCGTAGACCCAACCTTTTTAGATGTTTTGGATGAGCAATTAGCAGATTATGGTAGCCGGGTCTGCATCCATCGGAAAGATTTTCTTAAAAAATTAGAAGACTTTGGGCAAGAGAAACATTTTGAAATTTCCAATCAAACTGAAAAACTATCTATTCGGTATGATTCCTCCATTCCTTTTCAAGATGAACAGACACTTCGCCAAACCTTTATCACCTTGCTTCGAGAAAATCGGACAAAAGATCTCATCAAAAAAACAACCAGTGTTGGTCCTCACCGAGATGACATTAGCTTTTACATCAATGATATGAATGCGACTTTTGGTAGCCAAGGGCAGCACCGCAGTGTTGTTCTTTCCTTAAAACTAGCAGAGATTTCATTAATTGAATCCTTGACGAATGAAAAGCCGATTTTACTCTTAGACGATGTCATGAGTGAACTTGACAATAATCGTCAACTACATTTACTAGAAGTTATCTCTCGTGACATCCAAACATTTATCACAACTACTACCCTAGATCACCTAAAAGACTTGCCAGAAGATTTAAAAATCTTCAATATTCAATCAGGTCAAATTGACGAATAATTAACAAGGTTGTCAATTTTGATTGACAACTTTTTGACACAATAAAAGTGTGAAATCTTATGATTTCACACTTTTATTTTTTATTGAACGGAGTAGTTTGGTGCTTCATTGGTAATTTGGACATCGTGTGGGTGGCTTTCTTTCAAACCTGCCCCAGACATTTCAACAAATTGTGCATTTTCGTGCAATTCTTGAAGGTTGGCAGCTCCAACATAGCCCATACCAGAACGGATACCACCAATCATTTGGAAGACGATATCGGCTGCTGAACCCTTATAAGCAACCCGACCTTCGATTCCTTCTGGAACCAATTTGTTGGCTTCATTAACAGAACCTTGGAAGTAGCGGTCGCTTGAACCTTTCTTCATTGCCGCAATAGATCCCATACCACGATAAGTCTTGAACTTACGTCCTTGGAAGATTTCAGTTTCACCTGGTGCTTCATCTGTTCCTGCAAACATAGATCCAAGCATGACTGCATGACCACCAGCAGCAAGGGCTTTTACAATATCTCCAGAATACTTGATTCCACCGTCAGCAATGATTGTTTTTCCATATTCACGCGCAACAGCAGCTGCGTCATAAATCGCTGTAACTTGAGGAACTCCTACACCAGCAATCACACGAGTTGTACAGATTGAACCAGGTCCAATCCCAACTTTAACCACGTCAACACCTGCATCATAGAGAGCACGCGCTCCCTCAGCTGTAGCAATATTACCTGCAATCAAAGTGCGATCTGGGAAATGAGCTCGAATTTCAGCAATCTTACGAAGAACCCCTGCAGAATGACCATGGGCCGTATCGATGACAATAGCATCCGCACCAGCTTCAAACAATGCTTCTGCACGCTCAAAAGTATCAGATGTAACTCCAACAGCACCTGCTACTAAAAGACGACCAAATTCATCTTTCGCTGCATTTGGAAACTCAATAACTTTTTCAATATCCTTAATGGTAATCAAACCTGACAAACGACCATTCTCATCTACCAACGGCAATTTTTCAATGCGGTGTTCTTGGAGAATCCGTTCAGCGGTTTCTAAATCAGTACCGACTGGTGCAGTTACTAGATTTTCACTAGTCATATGATTTGAAATTGGTTGATCATAATCAGAAATAAAACGTAGGTCACGGTTGGTCAAAATCCCAACTAGTTTACGATTTTCCATGGTTTCAACCACAGGAACACCACTGATACGGTAACGTCCCATAAGTTCATCTGCCTCAGCAATGGTATGTTCAGGTGTTAGGAAAAATGGGTCAATGATAACGCCGTTTTCAGAGCGTTTTACTTTACGAACTTCATCTGCTTGTTGGGCAATGGACATATTTTTGTGAATAACTCCAAGTCCTCCAGCACGGGCAATGGCAATAGCCATTTGGCTTTCAGTGACTGTATCCATCGCAGCTGTGATGATTGGGATATTCAACACAAGGTTATCCGCCAATTTTGTACGAAGATCTGCATCGTTTGGTAATACATGACTTTCAGCTGGAATGAGCAATACATCATCGAAGGTATAACCTTTTTTCAAAAATTTAGTGTCCCAATTTGACATTCCCATTTTCCTCTTTTCTTTCTTTTTGAGCCAAGCTCGTCTTTTTTAGTTGATAATATCATACCATTCTAAGATAATTTGTCAATCATTTGTAGAATATTTCAAAAAGAGGTGTTGGAACCTCTTTTGAATCATTTATTTTATTAGATTATCTTACCATCAAGAGCTTATTTGAAATAGTTTAAGCCCATAGCAGACTTGACTTGATCAAGCGTTTCTGCTGCAACCGAACGGGCCACTTCACTACCCTTTTGAAGCATATCATAGACTTGTCCCATATCTTTAGCAAATTCAATTCGGCGTTCGCGAATAGGTCCCAACTCTCTCTCTAGAATCTCTAGAAGATAACGTTTGGTTTTAACATCTCCTAAACCACCCCGTTGGTAATGGTCTTTCATGTCTTGAATGGTCGCCTGATCTTCTTCTTTGCCAAAAACATCCAAATAATGGAAAACCATATTTCCTTCAATTTTTCCTGGATCTTCGACACGAATATGCTCAGGATCTGTATACATACTCATCACCTTTTTCTTCAAGGTGTCCATATCATCCGCTAAATAGATACCATTGCCAAGAGATTTGGACATTTTGGCATTCCCATCCAAGCCAGGCAAACGACCCGCGGCCTCATTTTCTGGGAAAATTCCTTCCGGTTCAACCAAGACATCGCAATGATACGCATGATTAAAGGAACGGACGATTTCACGTGTTTGCTCAATCATGGGCTTTTGGTCTGTCCCAACAGGTACCAGATTGGCTTTAAAGGCGGTAATATCTGCAGCTTGAGAAACAGGATACACCAAGAAACCAGATGGAATAGACTCACCGAATCCTTTTTGAGCAATTTCTGTCTTAACAGTTGGGTTGCGTTCCAAACGTGAAACAGAGACCAAATTCATGTAATACATGGTCAATTCCGCTAGCTCAGGAATTTGACTTTGAATAAAAATAGTTGATTTCTTTGGATCTAAGCCAGCTGCTAAATAATCTAGAGCAACATTTCCAATAGACTCAACAATGGTTTGCGGATCTTTAGCATGATCCGTTAGAGCTTGCTGATCGGCTAAAAAGACAAACATCTGGTACTTGTCTTCATTTTGCATAAGAACTCGATTCTTCAACGAACCGACATAGTGTCCAATATGGAGCTTCCCAGTTGGGCGATCTCCAGTTAAAATAATCGGCTTGGTCATTTTTCTTCCTCCCTGAAGTACAAAATAAAAGCCCACGCATAGCAAAAACTATGCGAGGGCGTCTGAAACACGGTGCCACCTCACTTAGAACAGCATATGCTGTTCTCTCTGACTCATCACAAATGAGCTGCACATAAGGCCTGCTAGCCGAATCTCTATTGGTTAAGATTCTATTTGAACATCAGTCCATTTCATTCTGTTTCGTTGCTTATTTTCAGCGACCATAAGCTCTCTAAAAAACGAATACAGATTACTCTTCTGATTGCTTTTCATTATATAATGACATCAAAGGAAAGTCAAGCTCTTCACCTTTTTCTACAGACTAAATGACTTCCTCCAATGCGTAAGGGTATTCATTGAAAAATCAAGCGTTTTCTAGTAAAATAGGCTTATATAGACAGAAAAAGAGGAGAACAATACGTGCTAACAGTTACAGACGTCTCACTACGTTTTAGTGATCGTAAACTTTTTGATGATGTCAACATCAAATTTACAGAAGGAAATACCTATGGTTTGATTGGGGCCAATGGTGCTGGAAAATCAACCTTTTTAAAAATCTTAGCTGGGGATATTGAACCGACAACTGGTCATATTTCTCTTGGACCAGACGAACGTCTTTCTGTTCTTCGTCAAAATCACTTTGACTACGAAGATGAGCGTGCCATTGATGTCGTTATCATGGGAAATGAAAAACTTTATAGCATCATGAAGGAAAAAGATGCTATCTATATGAAGGAAGATTTTTCAGATGAAGACGGTGTCCGCGCAGCAGAACTCGAAGGAGAATTCGCTGAACTAGGTGGTTGGGAAGCGGAAAGTGAAGCTTCACAACTCCTCCAAAATCTGAATATTCCAGAAGAGCTCCACTACCAAAATATGAGTGAACTAGCAAATGGTGATAAAGTAAAAGTCCTCCTAGCCAAAGCTCTCTTTGGTAAACCAGACGTCCTTCTTTTGGACGAGCCGACCAACGGTCTTGATATTCAATCTATTACCTGGTTAGAAGATTTCTTGATTGATTTCGAGAATACCGTTATCGTTGTATCCCACGACCGTCACTTCTTGAATAAAGTCTGTACCCACATGGCCGACCTAGACTTTGGAAAAATCAAACTCTATGTTGGTAACTATGATTTCTGGAAAGAATCATCTGAACTGGCTGCCAAGTTGTTAGCAGACCGTAATGCTAAAGCAGAAGAAAAAATCAAACAATTACAAGAATTTGTGGCTCGTTTCTCTGCCAATGCGTCAAAATCGAAACAGGCAACGTCACGTAAAAAGATGCTTGACAAGATTCAGTTAGAAGAAATTGTCCCATCTAGCCGAAAATACCCATTTATCAGCTTTAAAGCGGAGCGAGAAATTGGAAATGATCTGTTGACAGTAGAGAACTTATCTGTAAAGATTGACGGTGAAACTATTCTTGACAACATCAGCTTCATCTTGCGTCCAGGTGACAAGACAGCTCTTATCGGACAAAACGACATTCAAACCACTGCCTTGATCCGTGCTATTATGGGTGAAATCGAATATGAAGGAACTGTCAAGTGGGGAGTTACAACTAGCCGCTCTTACTTACCAAAAGACAATTCAGCTGACTTTGCAGGTGGCGAGTCAATTCTTGACTGGCTCCGTCAATTCGCAAGTAAAGAAGAAGATGACAATACCTTCCTTCGTGGATTCCTCGGACGCATGCTCTTCTCTGGAGATGAGGTTAACAAGCCTGTCAATGTCTTGTCAGGGGGAGAAAAAGTGCGAGTGATGCTTTCAAAACTCATGCTTTTGAAGTCAAATGTTCTTGTACTTGACGATCCTACAAATCACTTGGATTTGGAATCAATTTCAAGCTTGAACGATGGATTGAAAAACTTCAAAGAATCGATCATCTTTGCCAGTCACGACCATGAGTTTATTCAAACTCTTGCCAACCATATCATTGTTCTTTCAAAAAATGGTGTCATTGACCGGATTGATGAAACCTATGATGAATTCTTAGAAAACCAAGAAGTTCAAGCAAAAGTTAAAGAACTTTGGAAAGACTAAGAAATCACTCCAAAGAATCAAAAACCCTGAAACCCTTGTTTCAGGGTCTTTCAATAGACTATATGAAATTTAAAAAATATCTATCACACCCCATCATCTTTTACTTTACAGCTTTTTTGCTTCCCTTTACAATCTTATTTTTCGTCTACCTCAGTCAGGGTATTTATTGGGGGAGTGAAACTTCTCCTTTATTAGGTGATGGCTTTCATCAATACGTTATTTTCGACGTTACCTTACGAAATATTTTACACGGAACCGACAGCCTCCTTTACAGCTTTACAAGCGGACTCGGCTTAAATTTTTACGCTCTTTCCAGCTATTACTTAGGAAGTTTTCTATCTCCCTTTGTCTTCTTCTTTGACAGTTTATCCATGGTTGATTCCGTCTATCTCTTTACACTGATAAAAATAGGCTTGATTGGGTTATCAACTTATTATTCCATTAAGGGAATCTATCCTAAACTCCAACAATTCTTGATTCTTTCACTGTCAACTTTGTTTGCATTAATGAGTTTTTCCATCAGTCAGATTGAAATCAAAACCTGGCTCGATGTCTTCATTTTGGCTCCGCTCATTCTCTTAGGTTTACACCGTTTAATGACTCAAAAGAAGCGAGTTCTCTACTTTACAAGTCTGACCATCCTATTTATCCAAAATTATTATTTTGGATTTATGATGGCTCTCTTCTTGACTTTATGGTATTTTACTCAGCTTTCCTGGGACTTTAAAGAAAGAAGATCTTCTTTCTTTGACTTTACAATTGTGTCAATTTTAGCAGGGGTAACTAGCTTGATCATGATTTACCCCACCATATTGGATTTACGAACTCATGGGGAAAACTTTACAAAGATTACAAGAACCTTTACAGAAAATAGTTGGTACTTAGACGTTTTTGCAAAGAATTTAATTGGTAGTTTTGATACAACAAAATATGGGGCTATCCCTATGATCTATGTTGGTCTATTTCCATTTTTACTTGCCTTTCTATTTTTCTTTGTCAAATCGATTCGGTTTCACGTGAAACTAGCATATTTAACCTTATTAGTCATTCTTATTGCAAGTTTCTATTTACAAGCTCTAGATTTATTCTGGCAGGGAATGCATGCTCCTAATATGTTTCTTCACCGTTATGCCTGGCTTTTTTCATTGACTATTTTGTTCATGGCGGCAGAAGTCCTCAATCGGATAAAAGAAATCAATTGGCAACGACTCTGCCTAGCTTTCAGTTTAGTTAGCATTGGGTTTATCCTCACTTTTCTCTATCGCAAGCATTATCCTTTCTTGACAAGCAGTCATTATGTATTGACACTAGAATTTCTTCTTGTATTTTTTACTGTGACACTTGCCTTTACAGTTCGTAAACTTTCTTATCCAATTTTTTCTGCTGTTATTCTCTTCTTCTGTTTGTTTGAAATTAGTATAAACAGCTATTATCAGATCGATGGGATTGCAAATGAATGGGTATTTGCAGCTCGTTCTTCTTACCAAGGAAAGATTCCAGCAATTGATAAATTGACATCAAGTTTACAGGATGATCAAGAATTTTACCGAACAGAGATTCTCCAACCTCAAACAGGTAATGATAGTATGAAATACAATTTTAGAGGGATCTCCCAATTTTCATCTGTCAGAAATACAGATACCAGTTCGACCCTAGATAAACTCGGTTTTAAATCAGATGGAACCAACTTGAATTTGCGCTATCAAAACAATACATTACTAATGGATAGTCTGTTCGGGATCAAATACAATATTTCAGATAGGAATCCTCAAAAGTTTGCTTTTCATAAATTGGAAACGCAAGGAAATCAGACCTTGTATCAAAATGAAATAGCTCTTTCACTTGCATTTTTAACCGCAAGTCCCTACAAGGATATCCCATTTTCTAATCTAACCTTGGATAACCAAAAGAACTTTCTCAATCATCTAACCGGTCAATCGTTGACTTACTATCAGCGATTACATCCACTGAAAACTGGTGCAGATGATCCTTCTCAAGGTCCTCAGAAAGCTAAAGTTGAAACAGATAGTTTTTTGACTTATGCCAGTATCGAATATGAGCTCTACATTCAAAACGATAGTCAACTTTATGTGAACCTTCCTTCTTTAGAATTTGAGAATGAAGATTATACCGATGTGGAGATCATTACGAATGGCCAAGTCAACCGCTATACAACAGACAATGTATTTCCATTCTTCACCATTGGTCACTTTACAGCAGGAGAAACTGTTAAGGTTCGAATTGCCTTCCCTGAAAATTCTACAGTAACCTTCCAAAATCCAGAATTTTTTGCTTTGAATCTTCAAGCCTACCAGGAAGCCTTTGAAAGGGTGCACCAACAAGAAGTTCATGTGCAAACCAAAGGAAATACCGTCACTGCAGATTTTACAGCAGACCACTATACAAGTCTCTTTTTCACCCTTCCTTATGATAAAGGGTGGGCAGCGACGATCAATAATCAACCTGTCCCTGTTCGAAGGGCTCAAAAAGGATTTATGGCTGTTGATGTCCCTAAAGGAAAAGGACAGGTTGTTCTACAGTTCATACCACATGGGTTAAAAGAAGGAACTATTGCTTTCCTACTCGGAATTCTTTCCTTCGTTTGCTACAATGCTATTCGAAAGAAATCTCAATCCTCAAAAAATCAGTAAATTCGCATCATAAAGAGCCCCTTCAGTTGGAAGGGGCTCTTATTTTAAACAAAAAAAACATCCCTTAGGATGCTAGTTTAGCTCCGCCAGTAGGACTCGAACCTACGACATCATGATTAACAGTCATGCGCTACTACCAACTGAGCTATGGCGGAATGAGATATAGTCCGTACGGGATTCGAACCCGTGTTACCGCCGTGAAAAGGCGGTGTCTTAACCCCTTGACCAACGGACCATGTCATTAACAGAACATATCCCATTATACCATCGATTCAAAAATTGTCAAGCCTTTTTCTGTATTTTATTTAATAATTCTTCGACCCTTTTCACCTGTGTACGAGAAACAGGGCAAGTTGTCTCCTCTTCTAACATCAAGAGTCTCTTGCGACGATCAAAATTGACAATCATTCTTTGATTGACTAGATAGGACTGATTGGGACTAAAGAAATGATTATCTACATCTTTCTCAAGTATATCCTTGATAGTCCCTAAAAATTCCTTTTGAAAATTCTTTCCAACAAGTCGCAATTTGTGGGAAACTCCAGTTGTTTCAATGTACAATATATCTCGATATGGAACTCGAATTTCCATATTTTTGAAACTATACTCAAAGAAATCAATGATATTTTTATTTTCAATCACATTCTTCTTCAAGTAGAGAATGCATTCTCGAATTTTTTCCTTAAATAAGTTTTCATTCAAGGTTTTTTCAATAAATTCGAGAGCTGATACTTTGTAACGATAGGTAATGGTTGCAAATTCCGATTTCGTCGTGATAAAGGCAATAATGGCAAAAGGATTGACCTCACGAATCATTTGAGCTGCCTTGATACCAGCTTTTTCATCCCCTTTGATATCAATGTCAAGGAAGAAAAGCTGATGAAAATCACCATTGGTTAGATATTCCTTTAGTTCAGCTATTTTACTGGTGGAAACAATATTTAATCGTAGGCCTTCCTCCTCAGCGATAGCTTTTACATGTTTCTCTACTCGAACTTGTTGAGAAATTTCGTCCTCTAGCAATACAATATTCATTTATCTTCCTTTCTCTCCAATAACTAAGCTCTGCGTAAATCTTCCATTGATCAACTCTGTCTCTAGAAAAATAGCAGCATATTCTCCAATAAGCTCTTTTACAATCGCAAGGCCCATTCCTCTACGATCCCCTTTAGTTGAAAATCCCTTTTCATAGAGCTTATTCCAATTAATCGGTTCATCAGAAATAGAGTTCTTTATGATCAGATGCACTCCATTCGGCATATTAAAAATCGCTATTTGAACTTCTTTTTCTTGACTCATTTTAGCAGCTTCAATAGCATTATTGACTAAAATTCCAACGGTTCGTACGAGATCCAACAATCTCATTGGAACCTTTTCAATAATATCTTCTGTTTCAAAGGTTAGTTTGACACCCATTTCCTCTGCATAGATCCATCCCCTACTTAGGATACTTCTCAAAGCAGAATCTCGAATATTTCCTAGGTCAAATCCTGTATATTCTTCTTTTTGGAGTTGACCGTAGCATTCCTCAAGAACATCTCTTTGAATTCGTTTAATATCCTCAATATTTTCTTCCTCAATCGCTAAATTTAAGGAAGTGATAATATTGCCAAAATCATGACGAAAACCTTTTAATTCTAAATAGAGGCCTTGAATTTTATTCATATACTGCTCCATTTGGCGCTGTTCGAACCTCTTTTGCTTCAACTCCATTTTCTTTTCATAACGATCTCGAACCGTCTTCATTTGAACCATGGTTCCGATAAATATCAAGAAACAAATCGTTGCTACCATGCTACCAAAACTATTGAAATGAGCAATATCACTTATCCAATGAGAAGCATTCAATACTAAGGTTAAAATAAGATAACTAACAATCAATTGTTGGACAAATTTCTTAAAAACCCGCTCTTTAAAATAGAGAAGATTCACTTCGAGAATCGTTAATACCTTCATAATTAAAATAAGTGAGATAATTCGAATAGTTAAAAAGTAATAATCAGAGTATTGGTTAATTATACTATCACCAAAAATAGAAGAAGTAATTACAGATAAAAATGTATCTGTACTTTCAACTGCTAGATAAATGATGAATGAGTAAAGAACCGCTATCTGACGTTGAAGATTACAAATAAAATAGTAATAAAGATAAAGAAATAGTGGCCATAGACATAACATTAGATAATCAATATGTAAATCAAAGTAATCTAAGACCACTGTGATGACAAATACAGCAACAACACCAGATCCTAAAATCAATTGTTTACTATATTTATTAAGTTTTTGATCAATTTTTAAAAAAGATAAAAAAATTGTAAAAATAGTTAAAATTGAGAATAGGGTATTTAGAAACATCAGTTTCCTCCTCTACCAAAAATAAGCCCAATAAGATCAGAAAAATTATTTTTTTTGCGTTTATCCCCTCCACAGATTTGCTGCAATTCTTTTTCTGTAAGAACCTTAAATTCTTTAGAAACTGTTGATGGATTGTTTTTCATAAAAAAATCTCCTTATAATTTATTTGATTATTAAATTATTAAATTTAATATACATAAATTTTAGTAAAAAATCAAAGACTTTTTTAATATTTCCGCTATTTGGTTCATTTTTACAGCTATTTGGAACGAAAAATCTAGTTTTTGCAATTTTTTTATCCCATATGTTTAGAAAAATTCTAGTTTTTTAAAAACTAAGTAATAAAAAAAAACGTGATTTGTATAAAAATCACGTTTTTTTATTTTGATCCCAGCAGGATTCGAACCTGCGACCGTTCGCTTAGAAGGCGAATGCTCTATCCAGCTGAGCTATGAGACCAGATTTCTTTTTATTCTATCAGAAAATAGGAGGAGCGTCAAGATTCATTTATGGTAAGGACTTCCTTGTTGAATCATAAATGCCCGGTAGATTTGTTCGATTAAAACAAGCTTCATCAATTGATGGGGAAGGGTTAACTTTCCAAAACTCATAAGTAAATTCGCTCGTTTTTTAACTGCTGAAGACAAACCTAGACTTCCTCCAATCACGAAGGTAATTTCAGAATACCCTCGTACAGTCACCTCTTCTAAGGCTTGACTAAACTTCTCAGATGGAAATTGTTGCCCTTCAATCGCTAAGGCAATCACATACTCACGATCTCCAATTTTAGCTAATATGCGATTTCCTTCTTTTTCCAGGATTTGCTGGTTTTCTAAATCACTGGCCCGATCTGGAGTTTTCTCATCCAGCAATTCTACCATTTCTACCTTCGTAAATCGACTCAAGCGTTTAGTATATTCGGCAATCCCATCTTTTAAATACTTTTCTTTTAATTTTCCAACTGTTACAATCTTAATTTTCATATTCATATTCTAACACAAATGAACTTATACACAAGTCTTCAACAAATAGACCAGCATCTATCTTTCAAAAAATGGCTCTATACTCACGTTTTTCACACTTATACACAGTTTTCCACAACTTGTGGAAAAAAATTCCATTTTAAGTTATAATTAAGAAACTAGGTCTATACTTTTCCATAATTGGAACAATAGGAGAAAACTATGAAACAATCATCAAATTTTCTAAAAAAAGCTTTGCAACTTTTACTTGTTCTTATCATTGGTTTTACTGGAGGAATCTTAGGAACCTTAACCTCTTTCCAGTTTACCAAGGGGAATTCTACAAATTCTAGTCAAGAAATAAAATCTACCAAAGTCAATCGTGCTTATAAGAATACAACATCAACTAGTGAAGCCGTTGATAAGGTTAAAAATGCTGTTGTTTCTGTTATTACCTACGCTGAAACCTCTGAAAAAGGTTTCATCAATGGAGAAACAGATTCTGATCCAGAAGTAGCTAGTGAAGGTTCAGGTGTTATCTATAAAAAAGATGGTAAAGACGCTTATGTAGTAACCAATGCCCACGTATTAATGGGAGTAACAAAAGCCGATATTCTCTTTGCAGATGGAAATAAAGTTTCTGGAGAAGTTGTTGGTTCTGATACTTTCTCAGATATTGCGGTTGTTAAAATCAGTTCAGATAATGTTACGACCGTGGCTGAATTTGGGGATTCATCTAAGTTGACTGTTGGAGAGACCGCAATCGCTATTGGTAGTCCTTTAGGAACAAAATTTGCCAATTCCGTTACCCAAGGGATTGTCTCTAGTCTCGGACGTACTGTGAAGCTCAAATCAGAAGACGGCCAAAATGTATCTACAAAAGCGTTGCAAACGGATGCTGCAATCAACCCAGGGAATTCTGGCGGTCCTCTTATCAATATTCAGGGACAAGTCATCGGAATCACCTCAAGTAAAATCTCTTCAAATGGCCAAACTGCGGTTGAAGGAATGGGGTTTGCAATTCCTGTAAATGATGTACAAAATATTATTGAACATTTAGAAAAAGATGGTAAAGTCATTCGTCCAGCTCTTGGAATTACCATGATGGACCTGGCTAACCTATCCTCTTCTGATCTTAGCCAATTAGACATTCCAAGCAAACTCAAAGGTGGGGTTCTTGTCCGCTCAGTTGAAAATGATATGCCGGCATCCAAATATTTGCGTCGATTAGATATCATTACAAAAATCGATGACACAACCATTGAATCAACTGCAGATTTACAATCTGCCCTCTATTCTCATCAAATTGGTGATAAAATTAAAGTCATTTTCTATAGAGATGGTAAGCAAAAAACAGCTACCATTGAGCTGACAAAATCTACAGAAAATCTTGGAAATTAAGTAAATTTACAACAGTGTCAACACACCTTTACGAAATTGTAAAGGTGTGTTATGCTATATACATCATGGAAAAAATTGATATTATTGACGTAAAGCAAATACGAACCAATCCTTTTCAACCTCGTCAAACCTTTGTACAAGAAAAATTAGAAGAACTCGCAGCTTCAATCAAAGAAAATGGATTAATCCAGCCCATTATTGTTCGAAAATCTCCTATTGTTGGTTATGAACTACTTGCTGGAGAAAGACGCTACCGAGCAGCTCAAATGGCTGGTTTCAAAGAAATCCCTGCGATTATAAGAGACTTATCAGATGATGACATGATCAAACAAGCCATTATCGAAAATTTACAAAGGGAAGATTTGAATCCAATTGAAGAGGCTGAATCCTACCAACATCTTATTGATAAAGGGGCTACCCATGAAGAAATTGCACAATTTATGGGAAAATCTCGTCCTTACATCAGCAATATGGTCCGTTTACTTCATCTCTCACCAATTGTCAAAGAAGCCATCAAAAATGATCAAATTTCACAAGGACATGCCCGCATTTTAGTTCCTTTAAAAGAAGATCTACAAATCTATTGGTTGGAACGAACTCTGAAAGAAGGGCTAAGCGTTCGTAGTTTGGAAGAAAAGGTTGGTCAAAAAAAGAAAAGGCCAAGTAAAAAAGAGAAAGAACTCTTTTTAGCACAGGAAGAAAACAGATTAAAAAAGATGCTGGGAACCGAAGTAGAAATCCGTCTGACAAAACAAGAAAAAGGTAGTATTCATATTTCATTTAACAACCTTGATGAATACCAACGAATTATTAACAGTCTCAAATGAGGCTGTTATTTTTTATAACACAATTAACAGATTTATCCACTTCTTTAAAACTCCTCCTTACTTGATACTTCTACTTTCTTCTCTCTTATCCCCAACCTGTGGAAAACTTCTACACACATTGGGGATAACTATTCACATATTGTGGAAAAAACTCTTTTTTATTCCCTTAGAACAAGTTGTGGAAAACTCCCTCCTTTTATGATAAAATAAGAAAAACATAGCAAGTAAAAAATGAATAGGAGGGCGATAAGTGTCAAGAGAAGAAACATTCTGGAATCGTGTGATTGAATTAAGTAAAAAGACATTTAAAAAAGAAATCTTTGACTATTTTGTCCTTACTTCAAGACTCATCAAAGTCGATCAACAAGAAGCCGTTATTTATTTAGATGCAGAAGTAAAGAAATTATTCTGGGAAGAGAATATGACAAAGGTGATTCTGACTGCTGGTTTTGAAATTTATGCAGTAGAATTAACCATTTCCTATCAATTCAATCTTGAAGAAGAGGAAGAAGAAAAGGAGTTTATTCCCCTTTCAGAAACAACCAGAGACTATGCAGTTAGCCATGCTCCAATAGTAGATTTGCCTCCTATCCAAACAGGATTAAGAAAGAAATACACCTTTGATAATTTTGTAAGTGGAGACGGAAATCAATGGGCTTTGGCTGCCGCTTTAGCAGTTTCTGAAAACCTTGCTACCACTTATAATCCTTTATTTATCTATGGAGGACCCGGTTTAGGTAAAACGCATTTGCTCAACGCAATTGGGAATCAGATTATGGAAAACTACCCAAATGCTCGAGTAAAATACATCCCAGCAGAATCCTTTATCAATGAATTTTTAGAGCGTCTTCGCCTCAATGATATGGATACCTTTAAAAAAACCTATCGAAACTTGGATCTGCTCTTAATTGATGATATTCAATCGCTTGGAGGAAAAAAGGTTACAACTCAAGAAGAGTTCTTTAATACCTTTAATGCTCTTTATGGGGATAATAAGCAGATTGTCCTAACCAGCGATCGTAGTCCTGATCATTTAGATAGCTTAGAAGAACGTCTAGTCACGCGCTTTAAGTGGGGCTTGACGCAAAATATTACACCACCAGATTTTGAAACTCGAATCGCTATTTTGAGAAATAAAATCGAAGACCTGGACTTTACTTTCCCGGATGATACACTCGAATACCTAGCAGGTCAATTTGATTCTAACGTCCGAGACTTAGAGGGTGCGTTGAATGATATCTCTCTTGTGGCAAGAGTTAAAAAAATCAAAGATATTACAATTGATGTCGCAGCTGAAGCCATTCGAGCTCGTAAGAATGAAGCCTTACAAATTACGGTGATTCCTATTGAAAAGATTCAAACGGAAGTTGGAAAATTTTACAATGTCAGTGTCAATGAAATGAAAGGTTCTCGACGGGTTCAAAATATTGTCCTAGCTCGACAAGTAGCTATGTACCTCGCCCGCGAGATGACCGACAATAGTCTTCCTCGTATCGGTCGTGAATTTGGAGGAAAAGACCACACAACGGTCATGCATGCTTATGAAAAAATCAAAGGGATGATCGAAATTGATGACAATCTCAGACTTGAGATTCAAACCATCAAGAAAAAATTAAAGTAATCCCATGTGGACAGTCCTAGAAAAACTTGCTTCTTTTTCCACATGTTGTGAACAAGGCACTTTTCAATTCCTGTCTGGCTTTAGAAGAGTTTTCCACATGTTCCACACACTCTACTATTACTATTAACTTACTAATACTAAAATAATAAAAGGAGATCTCATGATCAATTTTTCTATTAACAAGGCTTATTTCCTGCAAGCTTTAAATACGACAAAAAGAGCTATTAGTTCAAAAAATGCAATTCCAATCTTATCCACTATTAAGATTGATGTCACTTCTGAAGGGATTACTCTCATTGGATCAAATGGACAAATCTCAATCGAATACTTTATTTCTGTTAAAGATGAAAATGCAGGCCTTCTAGTAACGACACCAGGTGCTATTCTTTTAGAAGCAACTTTCTTTATCAATGTTGTGTCCAGTCTACCAGATGTCGTTTTAGATGTGAAAGAAATCGAACAAAAACAAATTGTATTAGTTAGTGGAAAATCAGAAATTACCCTTAAAGGAAAAGATGCAGAACAATATCCTCGTATTCAAGAAATTTCAGCCAGCAACCCTCTAACGCTCCCAATTCAAACCTTAAAGAAAATCATTTCTGAGACAGCTTTTGCAGCAAGTACTCAGGAAAGTCGTCCGATTTTGACAGGAGTTCATTTTGTTCTTTCTGATCACAAGGAATTAAAAACGGTGGCAACGGATTCTCATCGAATGAGTCAAAAAAATATTACCCTTGAAAAAAATGGGGATAACTTTGATGTTGTGATTCCAAGCCGTTCTTTACGCGAATTAACGTCTGTCTTTTCAGATGAGATTGAACAGGTTGAAGTCTTCTTTGCCAATAACCAGATTTTATTTAGAAGTGACAATATCAGTTTCTACACACGCCTGTTGGAAGGAAACTATCCAGATACGGATCGCTTGATTCCAACAGAGTTTAGTTCGGAAGTAACCTTTAAAGTTGCTCATCTTCGCCAAGCCATGGAACGGGCCCGCCTGTTGTCTAATGCTACTCAAAACGGTACTGTTAAATTAGAAATCGCTAGTGGGGTCGTTTCTGCCCACGTCAATTCTCCTGAAGTAGGGCGTGTGAATGAAGAAATTGATACAGAAGCAGTTTCGGGAGATGATTTAAACATCAGCTTTAATCCAACTTATTTGATTGACGCTTTGAAAGCTATTGAAAGTGAAAAAGTCGTCATTCGCTTCATCTCTGCAGTTCGTCCCTTTACATTGGTACCAGCTGAGGAATCTGAACGCTTCATTCAATTAATTACACCAGTTCGGACCAATTAAGGGCCAAAAGCTAGCATTGAACAGGCTAGCTTTTCGTCTTCTATGTTGATGAAAGGAAAATCCATGTATCAGGTCGGTGATTTTGTAGAAATGAAAAAACCCCATGCTTGTACTATTAAAGCAACAGGGAAAAAAGCCAATCGTTGGGAAATTCGGCGAGTAGGAGCAGATATCAAAATTCGTTGTAGTAATTGTGATCATATGGTCATGATGAGCCGTCATGATTTCGATCAAAAAATGAAAAAAGTATTGTAAAAGGTTCAGTCATCTTGGTGACTGAACCTTTTGTATTATTTTAATTCTTCAAATTTTCCATCTTTTACTTCTTTGAAGCCATTAGACTTAAAGGTTTTAAGTGTTGTCTTGTAGCCAATGTAATCAACATTTTGATTTTCTTGTGCAGCAATTAACTGATTTTCTTGTAATTCTTTTAAATCTGCCTTGGTATAATCAATCTTTGTTTTTTCAACGAGATAGTCATCCTTATATTCTGCAGAGTGTGAGAATCCTTTGACATCTTTGAATTTTTTATCGTATTCATCAATAACTTTTTTTAATTGTTCTTTTGGCAATCCTGCTCCTTCGTAGTAAATAACAGTTGTAGAATCTGTACTTAGAATTTTATCACCCTGATATTCAACAATCAAACGAATATCAGTTTTCTTATCTTGGTTAATTAATTGAAGGTACCCTTTTTTTGTACTTTGTCCACAAGCTCCCAGAAGAAATAGGGTAAAGACTGCTAAAAGAGGCAGAAGGATCGATTTAATTGATAGTTTTTTCATGACGAAAACTCCTTTATTATTGTTGGTTTGATTATACCATATTCTTACAGGATTGGACAGGTGACTTTTAGTTTTAAGAGAGAGCATTTTTTCATTATCTTGTGCTTTGAATTATGTTATAATAAAAGGGATTGAAATGTGAACGGAGAAGAAGATAAATGGCTTTAACAGCAGGTATCGTTGGTTTGCCAAACGTTGGTAAATCAACCCTATTCAACGCAATTACAAAAGCAGGAGCAGAGGCTGCAAACTATCCCTTTGCGACCATTGATCCAAACGTTGGAATGGTAGAAGTTCCAGATGAACGCCTCCAAAAATTAACGGAAATGATCACTCCTAAGAAGACAGTTCCGACAACCTTTGAATTTACAGATATAGCAGGGATTGTAAAAGGTGCTTCTAAAGGGGAAGGACTTGGTAATAAATTCTTGGCCAATATTCGTGAAGTGGATGCCATTGTCCATGTGGTACGTGCTTTTGATGATGAAAATGTCATGCGGGAGCAAGGTCGTGAAGATGCTTTTGTTGATCCAATAGCAGACATTGATACTATTAACCTAGAGTTGATTTTGGCTGACCTAGAATCTGTGAATAAACGCTATGCGCGTGTGGAAAAGATGGCCCGTACGCAAAAGGACAAGGATTCCGTTGCAGAATTTAATGTCCTCCAAAAGATTAAGCCAGTTCTGGAAGACGGGAAGTCAGCTCGTACCATTGAATTCACAGACGAAGAACAAAAAGTTGTCAAAGGTCTCTTCCTCTTGACCACTAAACCAGTTCTGTATGTAGCGAATGTGGATGAGGATGTCGTTGGAGACCCAGAGTCGATCGATTATGTGAAGCAAATTCGTGAATTCGCAGAAACAGAAAATGCAGAGGTAGTGGTTATTTCTGCGCGTGCGGAAGAAGAAATTTCTGAGTTAGACGATGAAGATAAAAAAGAGTTTCTTGAAGCCATTGGGTTGACAGAATCAGGTGTGGATAAGTTGACCCGTGCAGCTTACCATTTACTTGGACTGGGAACTTACTTTACAGCTGGTGAAAAAGAAGTTCGTGCTTGGACCTTCAAACGTGGGATGAAAGCTCCTCAAGCAGCTGGTATTATCCACTCTGACTTCGAAAAAGGATTTATTCGTGCAGTAACGATGTCTTATGATGATTTGGTCAAATACGGATCTGAAAAGGCTGTAAAAGAAGCTGGACGCTTGCGAGAAGAAGGAAAAGAATATATCGTTCAAGATGGCGATATCATGGAATTCCGCTTCAATGTATAAAGAAAACAAGTAAATAACCAAAAGGTTGGAAACAAATTCCAGCCCTTTTGGCTTTTGAAAGGGAAAGCAAATGACAAAATTAATCGTCGGATTAGGAAATCCGGGAGATAAATATGTAGAAACCAAACACAATGTGGGGTTTATGCTAGTAGATCAGCTGGCGAAATCTCTCAATCTCACCTTCTCACATGATAAGATTTTTCAAGCAGATGTAACCTCTACTTTTATAGATGGAGAAAAGGTCTTTTTGGTCAAACCAACCACTTTTATGAACGAGAGTGGCAAGGCTGTACACGCGCTTTTGACTTATTATGGCTTAGAGGTGGAAGATTTGGTCGTTATTTATGATGACTTGGATATGGAAGTAGGAAAGATTCGCCTTCGAGCCAAAGGATCGGCTGGAGGCCACAACGGAATCAAATCGATTATCAACCATATTGGAACTCAGACCTTTAATCGAATCAAGATTGGAATCGGAAGACCTAAGCATGGCATGTCAGTGGTCCACCATGTTTTAGGGAAATTTGATCAGGATGATTATGCTGCCATCCTCCTTGCCATCGACAAATCAGAAGAAGCTCTTCGTTTTTATTTGAAAGATGGTCAATTTGAAAAAGCAATGCAACGATACAATGGATAAATACAAGACACTGGTTGATCTATTTCAACAAAATAAAGATATCAGAAAATGGCAACAGGACCAGCAAAAAAGAAGTCTCTCTCTTTTACTAGGTCTTTCTTCATCTACTAAAGCTATTACCATGGCAACAGCTGTTGAAGATGGTTACAAGGTCTTGGTCTTGACCTCTTCTCAAAATGAAGCAGAACGGCTCGCCAGTGATTTACTGGGATTATTAGGTGAAGAAAAGGTCTATCTTTTCCTCGGAGATGACAATCCCTTGGCAGAGTTTGTCTTTGCTTCCCAAGAACGGGTCTTTTCTCGTTTGGAAGCTCTGGACTTTCTCCTAGCTCCAGAAAAAGAAGGAATCGTTATTGCCAATGTCAGTGGTAGCCGTTTGCTCTTACCTAATCCAAAGACTTTCAGCTCTATGATTCAATCTTTCTCTGTTGGAGAAGAACGGAATCTGACAGAATTGAAAGATACCCTACTGGCCATGGGCTATCAAAAGGTTTCACAGGTAAGCCAACAGGGCGAGTTTAGTCTTCGAGGAGATATTTTAGATCTTTTTGAAGCCAGTCAAGATTTCCCTTATCGCCTGGAATTTTTTGGAGATGAGATAGATGACATTCGGACTTTCTCTCCAGAGACTCAACGTTCACTAGAAAATCTAGATGCGA
Organism: Streptococcus sp. DFI.7.26; assembly: GCF_022240605.1. Classification (NCBI taxonomy): domain Bacteria; kingdom Bacillati; phylum Bacillota; class Bacilli; order Lactobacillales; family Streptococcaceae; genus Streptococcus; species Streptococcus sp. DFI.7.26. The sequence goes on from NZ_JAKOGN010000004.1 coordinate 115,153, forward strand.
TAACAGTTCATCCAGTTAGTGATATGTTACTAACTAAAGATGATTTTTTAAGAGGACAGAAGAACCTAGAAAATCTGATTCAAAAAAGCCCTAATCCAGAGCTAAAATCCTATTTGACTGAGATTCTCACAGAGGCGCATCACCAGCGACTCCATGCAGATAGTCGAAAATTTCTCTCTCTTTTTTATCAGCAAACCTACACTCTCTTTGATTACCTGCCCAAGCATGCTCCTGTTTTTTTGGATGATTACCATAAAATCATGGATCAGGAAACGCGGTTTGATGTAGAAGTTGCTAACCTTTTGACAGAGGATTTACAAAAGAGTCGTTCTTTTTCTGAAGCTCTGTATTTTGCGGATAATAGCGCGCTCTTACGTACTTATAAACCAGCTTCTTATTTTTCAAATTTCCAAAAAGGCTTGGGAAATCTGCGATTTGATGCCCTCTATTCTTTTAACCAATACCCCATGCAGGAATTCTTCAGTCAATTTACTCTCTTAAAGGATGAAATTGACCGTTTCCGTAAACAAGATTACACAGTCATCCTTCAAGTGACGAGTAAACAAGGCTTACAGCAGTTACAAGAGCACTTGAGAGACTATGGGATTGACCTGGATTATCTTGCGCCCGATCAGCTTCATCCAGGACAAAGCCAGTTGATCATCGGTGGTTTGACGCGTGGATTCCATTTTGTAGATGAGAAGATTGTCCTCATTACAGAGACAGAAATCTTTCAGAAAAAGGTTAAAAGAAAGATTCGTCGGCAAACTATTTCCAATGCTGAGCGGTTGAAAAACTACAATGAGTTGGAAAAGGGAGACTACGTCGTTCACCAGGTTCATGGAATTGGTCAGTATTTAGGACTAGAAACCATTGAAATTTCTGGCGTTCACAGAGACTATGTCTCCATCCAGTATCAAAATGGGGACCGGATTTCCATTCCTGTGGATCAAATCCAGATGCTGTCCAAGTACGTTGCGAGTGATGGCAAGCCTCCTAAAATCAACAAACTGAACGATGGTCGCTTCCAAAAGGCCAAACAAAAGGTCCGTCAAGAAGTAGAGGATATTGCAGATGATCTGATTCAACTCTACGCAGAGCGCAGTCAATTACAAGGCTTTGCCTTTACTCCAGATGATGAGAATCAAGAAGCTTTTGATCAGGCCTTTCCATATGTTGAAACTGATGATCAGATTCGCTCTATCCAAGAAATTAAGAAAGATATGGAGTCTTCAAGCCCTATGGATCGCCTCTTGGTCGGTGACGTGGGCTTCGGGAAGACAGAAGTAGCTATGAGAGCGGCCTTTAAAGCTGTCAAAGACCACAAACAAGTAGCTGTATTAGTTCCTACAACAGTCTTAGCTCAACAGCACTATGCCAATTTCAAAGAACGCTTCGAGGCCTTTCCAGTAGAAGTCGATGTCTTGAGTCGTTTCCGGAGTCGTGCTGAGCAAAAAGAAACTTTGGAAAAACTAAAAAAAGGCCAGGTCGATATTCTGATTGGAACCCACCGTCTCTTATCTAAGGATGTGGAATTTGCGGATCTCGGTCTCATCGTGATTGATGAGGAGCAACGGTTCGGTGTCAAACACAAGGAAACCCTCAAGGAATTAAAGAAAAAGGTCGATGTCTTAACCTTAACGGCAACACCCATTCCTCGGACCCTCCACATGTCTATGTTGGGGATTCGGGATTTATCTGTTATTGAAACCCCACCGACCAATCGTTATCCCGTTCAAACTTATGTCCTAGAAACCAATCCAACCATTATCCGAGATGCTATTCGTCGGGAGATGGATCGGGGAGGTCAGGTTTATTATCTCTACAACAAGGTAGATACCATTGAGCAAAAAGTTTCAGAGTTACAAGAATTGGTACCGGAAGCCTCTATTGGGTTTGTCCATGGACAGATGAGTGAGGTGCGGTTGGAAAACACCTTGATGGATTTCATTGAAGGTGAGTATGATATTTTAGTCACAACCACCATTATTGAAACAGGGGTGGATATCCCAAATGCCAATACCCTCTTTATTGAAAATGCCGACCATATGGGCTTGTCTACCCTTTACCAATTGCGAGGACGGGTTGGACGAAGCAATCGCATTGCTTATGCTTATTTGATGTACCGGCCGGATAAAACCTTGACAGAAGTTTCTGAAAAGCGTCTTGAAGCTATTAAAGGATTCACTGAATTAGGATCTGGTTTTAAGATTGCTATGCGAGATTTGTCTATTCGAGGTGCCGGAAATATTTTAGGGGCTTCTCAATCTGGTTTTATCGATTCAGTCGGATTTGAAATGTATTCACAGTTACTCGAAGCTGCTATTGAGAAGAAACAAGGAAAAGAGAAAAAACGCCAAAAAGGAAATGCAGAGCTCAATCTCCAAATTGATGCCTACATTCCAAGTGATTATATCTCCGATGAACGTCAAAAAATTGAAATTTACAAACGTATTCGAGAAATACAAGTTCAAGAAGATTATGAGCTTTTGCAAGACGAATTGATTGATCGATTCGGAGAATACCCTGATGTGGTAGCCTATCTCCTAGAAATAGGGTTTATCAAATCTTATCTGGACCAGGTCTTTGTTAAAGAGGTTGATCGAAAAGACAATCAACTAACGGTGAAATTTGAGCTAATTACCAAGCAACTTTTTTTGACTCAAGATTATTTTGCTGCCTTATCAGCAACTAATTTAAAAGCTCGTATTGCAGAAAGCCAAGGATTGATTGAATTAATCTTTGATGTGCGAAATAAAAAAGACTTCGAAATTTTAGAAGGCTTGCGACAATTTGGGGAAAAATTACTGGCCATCAAGCAGGAAAAAATGGAAAAACAAGACTAGAAAGAAAGATTTTACTAGGCTCTTTCTAAAAAAATGGTACAATAATACATTAGAGGTGATACGATGAGATTAGATAAATATTTAAAAGTTTCCCGCATTATCAAAAGACGTCCTGTAGCTAAAGAAGTAGCCGATAAGGGGCGCATCAAAGTCAATGGGGTCCTAGCGAAAAGTTCAACCGACTTGAAGGTAAATGACGAAGTCGAAGTTCGCTTTGGAAATAAGCTATTGACAGTAAAAGTGTTGGAAATGTTAGATAGCACCAAAAAAGAAGATGCGTCTAAAATGTATGAAATCATTCGTGAAACAAGGATAGAAGAAGATGCCTAAAAATATTGTACAAATGAATAATCGGTATATTCAAGACGAACATCAGCGTCAGAAATACCAGAATGAGGAGCGAAAAAAACAGAACCGTTTTATGGGTTGGGTTCTCATTTTAATTATTTTATTGTTTATCCTCCCAACCTATAATCTGGCTCAGAGTTATCAGACGCTTCAAAAACGCAAACAACAATACGTTCAATTGCAAGAACAATATCAGCAAACCCTTGAGGAAAAAGAATATCAAAAGGATATCGTAGAGAAATTGAAGGATGATGAATATGCTGCAAAATATGCACGCGCAAAATATTCCTTCTCTAAAGATGGCGAATATATTTATACGATACCTAATTTATTACCGAAATAATGGAAAATATTGTAAAAACTGTTCAACAATTTCTAGAATATTCTGATACAAAATTAGAAGAGTTAGCTAAAAAAAATCAAGCCTTAAAATTGCAAGAAGAAACTCAGGAAAGGAGCAAGGATGAATAAGTTAGTTTATTGGATGATTTTTCCTACTTTCTTAGTCACCCAACCCTTATCTAATTCATCCCAAGTCCAAGTTCCATTGACTGCTGATTCTTCTTACGCTAGTCAAATAGGGACTCAGGATCATTTCTTTGTCTCCATCCCATCTAACCCGAATGTTTATCAGCCAATCGTGACCTATTCGGATCCAGAATTGCGTCAAAAAGCTGGGGAAATCAAGCCTGATACTCCCTTTACTGTTGATCAATTATTTGTGAATGATCAAGGGAAATCTGTTTTTAAATTATCGAATAAACAGTATGTAGTAGCTGATCAAGATCAAATTTACGAAGATTCGGTTTTGGAATTAACAGAAGAAAAAAAGACCATGTGGCTGACGTCCTCTTTTACAGTTTATGATCAACCCTTGGTAAATGGCGTAAAAAGCAAAAAAACAAGTCTGACTCCCTATAGTAAGGTTGAAATCACCAAGACTGCCATAACTTTAAAAGGGACCTACCTAGAAATTTCTGGCCAGGGATGGATTGCAAAAGATGAACTTTCTGCTACAGATAATCGGATGGAAAAAGTCCAAGAGATTCTGAATCAGAAGTACAACAAAGACGGAATTGCAGTTTACGTGAAGCAGGTGGATACTGGAAAGACTGCTGGGATACATGAAGACCAGGAAATGTATTCTGCTAGTATAGCCAAGCTCTTGTATTTGTACTATACTCAAAAAGAGGTAAACGAGAGCCATGTAGATTTGCAGACTTCCTTAAAATATACAAAAGAAGTCAATGACTATCCTGGAGCTTATGAACCGGAAGGCAGTGGAAGTATTTCAAAAATACCAGATGATAAGGATTATACCGTTGCTGATTTGATTAACCGGGTGGCCAAAGAATCCGATAATGTTGCGCAAAACATTTTAGGCTATTATGTAACGCATCAATCAGACAAAGAATTTCAAAAGGTGACCAATAAGATTGCAGGAAAAACGTGGAATGTAGAAACTAGAATGGCATCTCCAAAAATGGCAGGAAATGTCATGGAAGCTATCTACCAACAAAATGGTGGAATCATTGATGCTCTGTCAGAGACTCGCTTTGATGATCAACGAATTTCAAAAGATATCCCAGTCAAGGTCGCTCACAAGATTGGAGATGCCTATGATTTCCGTCATGATGTCGCCATTGTTTATACAGAATCACCATTTATTTTAGCTATTTTTACGGATCACTCTGATTACGAGACTATCTCAGCAATTGCCAAAGATATTTATGAGGTCTTACAGTAATGAAAGATAAATTTCTTCAGTTCTGTCTAAAGGAGGGGCTTTTTGAATCTCATCAAAAAGTCCTTTTGGCTTTATCAGGAGGGGTGGACTCCATGACCTTACTGGATTGGCTCTACCATTATCGGCACCAATTAGGAATCGACCTCGTACTTGCTCATGTCAATCATCACCAACGCATTGAAGCTGACCAAGAAGAAAGAGGAATTCGAGCAATAGCTGAAGCAAAACATCTACCGCTGAAGGTTGCCCATTTCTCTGGTCCTTTTTCTGAAAGCCAAGCTAGACAATTCCGCTATGATTTCTTTGAAAAAGTTATGAAAGAAGAAGCTTGTAGCGCTCTCGTCACCGCTCATCATATGGATGATCAGGCAGAAACGATTTTAATGCGTCTGATTCGTGGGAGTCGTCCACGGCATTTAAAAGGTATTCCTTTAAAACAACCATTTGGACAGGGTGTGTTGATCCGTCCCCTCTTATATTTCAAAAAAAAGGATTTTCCAGAAATTTTTCATTATGAGGATAAGAGCAACCGCTCCTTGGACTATTTCCGTAATCGTATCCGCCATCGTTATCTCCCACTGTTAGAAAAAGAAAATCCTCAAGTGACGAGTGCTTTGGTCAACTTAGGAGAGGATCTCAGTCATTGGCACCAGGCTTTAAAAGAGTTGACCAAAGATTTGAATCCACAAGATGTGACACAGTTTCAAAAGCAATCACCAGCTGTTCAGATTTATTTGCTGGAAGAGTATCTAGCTAGTTTTCCAGACTTGCAATTGAGTCGGGCACAATTTGAACAATTACATAGAATAGTAGTGACCAAGTCCAATACGCAACAAGTTCTAAAGAATGGTTATGAACTTTACAAAGACTATCACTATTTTGAAATTCGGAAAATCAGTCGTAGGACGGATGACCGAATGTCAGAAGTTTTGTTACAATTTGGAACCATAAAGACAGTAGGTGCTTATCGCTTTTTATTTGGAGTGGAACCAAGCGATTCATATATGGAGGCAATCCCACTTCCAAACAACCACCCAGTTTTTATTCGCCCCCGTAAAAGGGGAGATCGTATTCTGATGAACGGTCACCATAGAAAAATTAGCAGATTGTTGATTAACCAAAAAATCCCTTTAAATCAACGAAACAATCTGGTGGTTTTAGAACAAGATAAACAAATACTGGCTATTCCTGAAATTGCGATCAGTGATTTGAGTAAGGAATTAAAAAATGGTATAATGAAGCATACAATTTATATCCAGAAAATAGATAGGTAAAAAAGATGTTAGAACAAGATATCAAAAAGATACTCATTTCCCACGATGAAATCGTGACTGCAGCACGTGAACTTGGTCAAAAACTGACAGAAGATTACCAAGGGAAAAATCCGATTTTAGTAGGGATTTTAAAAGGGTCAGTCCCATTTATGGCGGAATTGATCAAACATATTGATACGCATATTGAGTTGGATTTTATGCTAGTGTCTAGCTATCATGGTGGAACATCAAGCTCAGGCGTGATTAATATCATCAAAGATATGGACCAAGACATTAAGGGTCGAGATATTCTCTTTGTTGAAGATATCATTGATACTGGTAAAACTCTTAAGAGTTTGAAAGAATTGTTTGAAGGACGTCAACCAGCATCTGTTAAAATTGCTACCTTGTTGGATAAACCTGAAGGACGCTTGGTTGAGATTGAAGCAGATTACACTTGCTTTACCATCCCAAACGAGTTTGTTGTGGGCTATGGTTTAGACTACGATGAAAACTATCGAAACCTTCCTTATATCGGAGTATTAAAAGAAGAAGTGTATTCAAAATAGAGGAAACTAGATGAAAAATAACAAAAACAATGGTTTTGTTCGAAATCCTTTTCTGTATCTATTGATTATTGTAGCTGCTGTTACAGGTTTTCAGTATTTCTTTGCTGGAAATAGTATCGGACAAAGTCAGCAGATCAATTATACAGAATTGGTAAAAGAGCTTAAATCAGACAACGTCAAGGAAATTAACTACCAGCCAAACGGTAGTGTCATTGAAATTTCCGGTACTTATAACAAAGCAAAAACCAGCAAGGATGATACAGGGGTTCAATTTTTCACTCCAAGTCCAAGTAAGGTAACTCGCTTCACGAGTGTGATTTTACCGTCTGATTTGACTGTTCAAGAATTACAAAACTTAGCATCCGAACATAAGGCTGACATCACTATTAAACGGGAAAGCTCAAGTGGAATGTGGATTACCATTCTGACTTCAATCGTTCCCTTTGTGATTGTCATGTTCTTCTTCTTCTCTATGATGAATCAAGGTGGTGGCGGTGGCGCCCGCGGTGCTATGAATTTCGGCCGTAACAAAGCGCGTGCTACCAATAAAGAAGATATCAAGGTTCGTTTTTCAGATGTAGCAGGGGCTGAAGAAGAAAAACAAGAACTCGTTGAAGTGGTTGAATTCTTAAAAGATCCAAAACGCTTTACAAAATTGGGTGCCCGTATCCCAGCAGGTGTTCTTCTTGAAGGCCCTCCGGGAACTGGTAAAACCCTTCTAGCAAAAGCAGTAGCAGGTGAAGCCGGAGTACCATTCTTCAGTATTTCAGGTTCTGACTTCGTTGAAATGTTTGTCGGTGTCGGTGCAAGCCGGGTTCGTTCTCTATTTGAAGATGCCAAAAAAGCAGCACCAGCCATTATCTTTATCGATGAGATCGATGCTGTTGGACGTCAACGGGGAGTTGGCCTTGGTGGGGGAAATGATGAACGGGAACAAACCCTCAACCAGCTCTTGATTGAGATGGATGGTTTTGAAGGGAACGAAGGTATCATCGTGATTGCAGCAACCAATCGTTCAGATGTTTTGGACCCAGCCCTCCTTCGTCCAGGTCGTTTTGACCGGAAGGTTTTAGTTGGCCGTCCAGATGTAAAAGGACGTGAAGCTATCTTGCGTGTCCATGCTAAAAATAAACCATTAGCAAAAGATGTCGACTTGAAACTAGTTGCCCAACAAACACCGGGATTTGTTGGAGCGGATCTTGAAAATGTCTTAAACGAAGCAGCTCTGGTAGCGGCTCGTCGCAATAAGAAGGTTATTGATGCATCTGATATTGATGAAGCAGAAGACCGTGTGATTGCTGGTCCATCTAAGAAAGACAGAACAGTTTCTCAAAAAGAACGCGAATTGGTTGCTTACCATGAGGCAGGGCATACCATTGTTGGTTTAGTCTTATCTAATGCTCGTGTTGTTCACAAGGTGACCATCGTTCCACGTGGACGTGCTGGTGGTTATATGATTGCTCTTCCAAAAGAAGACCAAATGCTTCTTTCTAAAGAAGATATGAAAGAACAATTGGCTGGATTGATGGGAGGACGTGTTGCAGAAGAAATTATCTTCAACGTCCAAACCACAGGAGCTTCCAATGACTTTGAACAAGCGACCCAAATGGCGCGTGCTATGGTAACGGAATATGGAATGAGTGAAAAACTTGGTCCAGTTCAATACGAAGGCAACCATGCTATGTTTGGAGCTCAAACGACTCAAAAATTCATTTCAGAGCAAACAGCATATGAAATTGATGAAGAAGTAAGAAGTCTTTTGAATGAAGCTCGCAATAAAGCGGCTGAAATCATCCAGAGCAATCGTGAGACCCACAAATTGATTGCAGAAGCCTTGTTGAAATACGAAACCTTGGACAGTGTTCAAATTAAGTCGTTGTATGAAACAGGTAAAATGCCAGAAGATACTGATTTAGAATTAGAAAAAGAATCTAAACCATTATCTTATGAAGAAATTAAATCTAAAATGGAAGAAAATAAGTAATAAACTCTATAGTCTTCTAAAGCTTTTAGAAGGAGCCGAAAATTTCGGCTCCTCAGATTGAAGATAAAGTCTTCTAAAAACTTTCCTTAGGTGAGATCGGACGTCAGCGAACTTCTAAGAAGTTCCATGACTAATTATTGAGCCTAAGGTCTCAATAATTCCGAGTGCCTGAAACTATTACGTTTCAGGCACTTTTCTCACGGCGGAAAAGTTTCTAATCTTCCTAAATGACTAAAAATAAAAGTAATTTTTTGAAAAGCATCTTGCTTTTTTATGTAAAACAATAGTTTGTCTACATTCAAGGGAGCCGAAATTTCGGCTCTTTTTTTTCAAAAAAGTGTTGACAGATGAAAATGAACTGATATAATAGATTACGTTGTAAAAATGGTCCGTTGGTCAAGGGGTTAAGACACCGCCTTTTCACGGCGGTAACACGGGTTCGAATCCCGTACGGACTATCGCAAAAAAGTTGTTACATTCGTAGCAACTTTTTTTGTTTGATAAAACCATTATTCTGACATTCTTATCAAAATAATGACCAATTAGAATAAGAAAAGATCCCAAATAGAAAATAAGCACAAATAAATCAAAACCTCCTTTAAAATGAAGACTAGTTAGAAAGGAGGTCCAATGAACTTTAAAAAATCATATGAAAAAGTAAAATGGATAGTATGGAAATGTGAAAAGGAATTTTATATTCATCTTTGGGATCACGCAGATTGGGAACAAGAGGGAAGACTAGTGCTGTATGAGTTACAAATAAGTAATCCGGAGGTAGAAGAAAATGAAGAAATTCTATTAACCTACTTCAAAACAAAGTTTCGCAATCACATAAAGGATAAGGTTAGAAAACAAGAGAGCGACAAAAGGAAATTAAACAAGGTACCTTATACAGAGATTGGTGAAATTAGTCATCGACTTCGATCAAAAGAACTCTTTTTGGATGAACTAGTCCTATTAAGAGGAGCCCTGAAAGAATTCAGAAAAAATCTAACCGATAAAGAAAAAGAAGATTATGATAAACTTCTGATGAATCAACGTTTTTCAGGAAGAGCAAAGATGCGGAGAAGGCTAAAAGAATACTTGAAAGACTTCAAGGATCAACATTTATGAAAAAGGATGTAAAAAGCATCCTTTTTCATAAAAAAATAAAAATTTAAAAAAATAGAAAAAAGATATTGACAAGTTTTCATGGTCGTGATATACTAATATAGTTGTCGCGCGAGAGCGACAAAGACCTTTGAAAACTGA
>NZ_JAKOGN010000040.1:0-753 GCF_022240605.1 Streptococcus sp. DFI.7.26
AGTTTTCAAAAAACATATCTTGATAACCCACTATAATCAATCTTTTTAACTAGTAAAAAAGATAAAACAGGCATAGAAATTAGTTTATCTAAAAAACTAATTTCTATGCCTTAATCATTATTAATTAATAACATCAACTAAATTGGATTGAGTCAACAATGAATATATCTCATTAATATTTCTATTATTTTGCGGACTATTATTTCTCAATTTACAGTATGTGAATATTAAGTGACTTTTTGCTCCTGAAAGTGCGACAAAGAACGCACTTTTATCTTCTTCCGGTTGATCATTAAAACTCCAGAATGCAGAATCCTCCAAGCCTAGAAAATAGACTACCTCATATTCTAATCCTTTACTCTTATGGATAGTCATAATTGGAATTGAGTTTTCACCCTTGAAACTAGAGACTGTATCTAGCCATTCACCTTGTGTTTGAGAATATTCTATGTATAATAACTTTGAAAAGTTCTTGACAATGATATCTAGGTCACTTTTTCCATTGTATGTTGAAAAATTGGAAATAATTCTTTTTTCATCTATTTTTTCAATAATACAATCAATTAATTTTATCATACTTTCTTCATTGGGAATAAAATTTGAAATTAGGTAAGTAATATCACTAACTATATTGTCAATCTCCTTATAAGATTTTGCTAAAATTAAATCATCAGTAAATTCATCTATTCCATTGATATTTCCATAAAAATTACTAATATTTTCCCAAATTAAAGGATCTCGTTTTCCTTGACT
>NZ_JAKOGN010000041.1:0-732 GCF_022240605.1 Streptococcus sp. DFI.7.26
AGTCTTTTAAGATGTTGCTGATAACTTGTAGTGATATCTGTCTCTTTTCCTGTTCTAACCTCTGCAACTTTGGGTTTAGAACTAGGATTTGATTCCGTCACAGGTGCTTGTTTTCGCTTTTGAAAAGCTGCTTCATAATTTACTTCATTACCTCCTTGATGATTTCCAAATAAGGCCGCAATTTTATCTGAATCCCCTTGATTTTCTGATTTACTTTCTAATGGCTGATTAAAATTCCAATCTTTTGTCATTCACTCATTTCATCCTTTCTAAATTCAGAATCATCGAATTGCCTTTCTTTACCAAAGGCATGGTCAAGTGCTTCTTCAAAACTCATGTGACTGATGCTTTGACGCCTTTTGAACGTCGCAAACATCGCTGTCTCCAGTTGTTCTTTGTAAGTAGCGAGTTTTTCTGTCTCTCTTGCTACCTTACTCTCTTGCCTAGTGACCTTTTCTTCTAAGCGTTCAATAATGGTCATATACGATCCTCCTTCATTCTAATATTAGCTAAAACATCTTGATTTTGTTATCACAATTCTAAACATTGAGAGGTTTGTCTTACTGGTTGATTCCTCAATGTCTCTTTTGTAGTCTCGATCATCAATTGTAAATCTGATTTCTTTTCCCGAAGAATATCGTTCCAGTCTCTTTTTTCTTTCCCAGATTCATTATCAGGTAAATCCAGTAAAACAGGAAATCCTGATTGAGATAACTTATCAGAAAAATCTTT
>NZ_JAKOGN010000042.1:0-720 GCF_022240605.1 Streptococcus sp. DFI.7.26
GAGCACGATGTTTGTCTTCATCTCTAATAGTATCTTCATCAGATGAAATATAATAAATTTGAGTATCAATACTTCCTTCAACTGTTCCATCATCTTCCCAGGAGGATTCTAATCTGATTCGTAAAAAAGGTTTTGCACCATCTTGAGAAACTGAAAAGTGCTCGAAAAATGTTGGAATGGCTGGTCCATAGACCGTTCCATCAAGTTCATCAAACTCAAAAATAGTTTCTATAAAAAGATTTCTTGTGTTTTCACCAGGTCTTAACCCTTTTGGTAAATGAAAATCACTTTTTCGAATGATTCTATCACTTTGTTTATCTGAAAATAATTTACTCAATGCCTGTAATACACTTGTCTTTCCTGAACTATTATTCCCTATCAGTACAGTTTGATTATTAAAGTTAATTGCTTGACACTCCCCAAAAGATCTAAAATTATTAATAACCATTTTTGTTAACTTCATTACTTGTCCTCGTTTCCTAAATTCAATTGTTTTAATTTTAAGTGCTATTTTCCACCTTCAACATATCTTCCTCAACCTTACTATATTTCCCAAAAAGGCATCATTGAAGAGTGACAGATACTTAACCTTGATCTATTTTTAAAGCATAGACACATATTCTATGAATTCCTGGCAAATAGTGTCTATAAATTCTGTTGAAATGGTACTTGTTCCGTTTTTATAACAGCTAAGGGCTATTGCGTAAAATTTATACAATT
>NZ_JAKOGN010000043.1:0-681 GCF_022240605.1 Streptococcus sp. DFI.7.26
CTTTGAGGGAATATCCAATCGGTTCACAAGTAAGTTATAAAGGACAAGTATTTCAATTGGTTTCGATTGAAAATGCACAGTTAAATGACTTAGTTCGCCTAGAGCTATTCAATGATTCTAACCAGTTATTTGAAGAGAACCCTATTTTATACTTGAACAGTTTGGAAGAGATTGAACAAGTATTGTCTCATGTAGAACTTGAAAAAGAAGATTCAGAGATTGAGATTAATCCATCAAGTGAAAGTCAGGAAATAGATTTGTTTTCCTACCTGGAAGAAGATAATGAAAAGGATAAGGAAATAAAACCTTTAATTTCAGGTATAGAAGAGACGGATGTTACTGTTCAAGATTTTGTTTTTCCAGATGACTTAGAGGACTTTTATCCTAAGACAAATCGAGAAAAGATTGAAACGAATATCGCCGCAATTGAACTTGTTAAAAGATTAGAAAAAGAGGGACGACAAGCGAATCCAGAAGAACAAGAACTACTAGCCAAGTATGTTGGATGGGGTGGTCTTGCCAATGAATTTTTCGATGAACTCAATCCAAAGTACGAATCAGAACGTTTAACTCTTAGGAGCTTAGTAAGTAAATCAGAATACTCCACCATGAAACAAAGTTCTCTTACAGCCTATTATACAGACCCAATGATTATTCGCCAGATTTGGCAAAAATTACTGG
>NZ_JAKOGN010000044.1:0-603 GCF_022240605.1 Streptococcus sp. DFI.7.26
AAAATACTGAAATTATCATCGTGGATCCAGAAGCAGAGTACAGTGTCATTGGACGGACTTTTGGGGGAGAAATGATTGATATTGCGCCTGACTCCCAAACCTATCTCAATGTCCTTGACTTGTCTGAGGAAAATATGGATGAAGATCCTGTAAAGGTAAAATCAGAATTTCTTTTATCCTTTATCGGCAAGTTATTGGATAGAAAAATGGATGGAAGAGAAAAATCGATTATCGACCGAGTTACGAGACTCACCTATCAGTCATTTAAAGAGCCTTCTTTGGAAGAATGGGTCTTTGTATTGAGTCAACAACCAGAAGAAGAAGCGCAGAATTTGGCACTTGATATGGAACTGTATGTCGAAGGTTCTCTTGATATTTTTTCTCATAAGACAAATATTCAGACAGGATCTAATTTCTTGATTTATAACGTTAAGAAGTTAGGAGATGAGCTGAAACAAATCGCCCTTATGGTTGTTTTTGATCAGATATGGAATCGTGTCGTTCGGAACCAAAAATTAGGGAAGAAGACCTGGATTTATTTTGATGAAATGCAGCTTCTCTTATTAGATAAATATGCCAGTGATTTCTTCTTTAAATTGTGGA
>NZ_JAKOGN010000045.1:0-603 GCF_022240605.1 Streptococcus sp. DFI.7.26
AAAATACTGAAATTATCATCGTGGATCCAGAAGCAGAGTACAGTGTCATTGGACGAACTTTTGGGGGAGAAATGATTGATATTGCGCCTGATTCCCAAACCTATCTCAATGTCCTTGACTTGTCTGAGGAAAATATGGATGAGGATCCTGTAAAGGTAAAATCAGAATTTCTTTTATCCTTTATCGGTAAGTTATTGGATAGAAAAATGGATGGGAGAGAAAAATCGATTATCGACCGAGTTACGAGACTCACTTATCAGTCATTTAAAGAGCCTTCTTTGGAAGAATGGGTCTTTGTCTTGAGCCAACAAGCAGAAGAAGAAGCGCAGAATTTGGCACTTGATATGGAACTGTATGTTGAAGGTTCTCTTGATATTTTTTCTCATAAGACCAATATTCAAACAGGATCCAATTTCTTAATCTATAATGTTAAAAAGTTAGGAGATGAGCTGAAACAAATTGCCCTTATGGTTGTTTTTGATCAGATATGGAATCGTGTCGTTCGGAATCAAAAATTAGGGAAGAAGACCTGGATTTATTTCGATGAGATGCAGCTTCTCTTATTAGATAAATATGCCAGTGATTTCTTCTTTAAATTGTGGA
>NZ_JAKOGN010000046.1:0-570 GCF_022240605.1 Streptococcus sp. DFI.7.26
TACTAGTTAAAAAGATTGATTATAGTGGGTTATCAAGATATGTTTTTTGAAAACTATTCAATAATCTAACTAAGTTTAATTCAGTTAGATTTACTTGATTTTCTTGTATGCTATAATCAGGATTTTTATGTCTAGCTTTTTTATAGTAAAAATCGAAATCTTTTTCTGTAACTTCAAGTTGATTCACTATGTCTTTTGATGAGAATTTACTATTTATCAAGTTGTGAGTCTTTTTCAATTCTAATTTTGTGTCATAAATTACTATACTATTTTTAAATCTAGTTAAAGGATATTTTTCGAGACCAGGTATTGAAGAAAATACTTTCAGCAATTGGTACTTTAAAGTATTTTTGTATAAACAGTGATAATAAATAGTCTCCTGATAATCTATTTTAAAACTTTCTACTTCAGGGGAAGGGACTAGACAATTACCTTGATCTAAATACATAGCCATACATTCGTCAATTGTAAGATGACGATATCGAAGTTGTACTAATTGCCAATCAATATTAGTCTGGTATTGATTTAAACTATAAGGCATAGTTTTGAAACGATTTGCATCATCGTCGG
>NZ_JAKOGN010000047.1:0-570 GCF_022240605.1 Streptococcus sp. DFI.7.26
TACTAGTTAAAAAGATTGATTATAGTGGGTTATCAAGATATGTTTTTTGAAAACTTTTCAATAACCTAACTAAGTTTAATTCAGTTAGATTTAATTGATTTTCTTGGATACTATAATCAGGATTTTTTTGTCTAGCTTTTTTATAGTAAAAATCGAAATCTTTTTCTGTAACTTCAAGTTGCTTCATTATCTCTTCTGTTGAAAAATTACTTTTTATTAAGTTGTGAGTCTTTTCCAATTCTATTTTATCATCATAAATTACTATATTATTTTTAAATCTATCTAAAGGATATTTTTCGAGACCAGATATTGAAGAGAAAACTTTCAGCAATTGGTATTTTAAAGTATTTTTGTATAAACAGTGGTAATAAATAGTGTCAGAATAACCACATTCAAAATCTTCTAAATCAGGGGAGGGCACTAGACAATTTCCCTGATCTAAATATAAAGCCATAAAGTCGATAATTGTAAGGTGTCGATAACGAAGTTGTACTAATTGCCAATCAACATTGGTTTGGTATTGATTTAAACTATAAGGCATAGTTTTGAAACGATTTGCATCATCGTCGG
>NZ_JAKOGN010000048.1:0-524 GCF_022240605.1 Streptococcus sp. DFI.7.26
GTTAGATCATTCTCTAGTTCCATCTTATATTTGAGATAAGGATTACCTGTTGCTAGTGCCTTAAAATCAGAAGCTGTCATGGTCTGCTCATCAATGTCTTCTGCAGCACGAATCGGCTCCTTAGAAGTCATAATCTGCTTAATATAACGGAGTTTGTTCTCCTGAGTTGCCCATAGATAATTATCAAATGAACCTGTGGTAATGTAGTGGTAAATATCCACTTCCTTGTTTTCATTTCCCTGTCGGATAATCCGTCCATTGCGTTGCTGAATGTCACTTGGTCTCCACGGTACATCCAGGTGATGAACTGCTTTCATCTTGCTCTGAACATTTAAACCTGTTCCTCCTTTTTCAGTTGAGGCAAGTAAGATCCGCACCTCTCCTGCATTGACCTTTCGAGACAAACTATTCTTCTTTTCATCACTATTGGCATCATGTACAAAGGCAATTTCCTTACTAGGGACTCCTCTATCAACTAATAAAGCCTTAATCTCAGAATAAACATCAAAGCCATTGTCCTTTTT
>NZ_JAKOGN010000049.1:0-494 GCF_022240605.1 Streptococcus sp. DFI.7.26
TGGTATTGATTTAAACTATAAGGCATAGTTTTGAAACGATTTGCATCATCGTCGGCAAGTTTAATATAAAAATCGGGATTAGGATTATAAATAAAAAATCTTCCGTCTTCATTTTCAATGAAGAACCAATTTTTATAGTCTTTTAAAACATGAAAATACTGCTCTTTGATATTTAAGTCGGTATGATTAAACTTTTGAAACAACTTATTTATTAACTCAAAAGGAGCAGAGGAGTCTTTAGGAGTATTTATAGAGCCATTTCTAGCATATATTAATCCTTTTGGTAATGCAGTATCTTTCTTAGGCTTATAATCTTTTGTTAAAAATACAGGAACTTTATCTGTATCATGAATAATTAAGATGTCAATTTCTTTGTTGTCTATAGTTTCAGTTTGTATGCTAATTTTAATTTGATTATTTGTTGATATAAAGAGTTTATGTAGTAAATCTGTTAGATCTTCTTCATTTCTTCTATTATCATCATTGTTTACACC
>NZ_JAKOGN010000005.1:0-92472 GCF_022240605.1 Streptococcus sp. DFI.7.26
GCTCGATAATCCAAAGACAATTGAGAGGCTAGGACTTTTGTCCCAGCCTCTTTTATAGTTTGTTGTTAAATTTCATAGCCGATTAAGAGGCCACCTTCTTCAGCGTAGAAGCTGCAGAGGCCAGAGGTCGGAAGAACTTCGATATCCGCATTGGCAAATTTTTCATGGACCAAGGCAGAGAGTTGTTCTACGAATTTATCGTTGCGACGGTGAGCGATGGTGATGTGTCCACCTTTATAGCCGGCTTTGAGCATTTCTTCAAAAGTAGTGAAAATAGCTTTCTTTTGGCCACGGGCTTTATGTAGGAGCTCAAGGGTTCCAGTCTCGCTAGCTTGGCCGACCATACGGATGTTTAAGAGGCCGACAACCGTTCCGATAATTTTATTGAGTCGACCATTTTTTACCAAATTATCGACCTTAGCTAGGACAAAGATCAGTTTGGTTTTTTCTTGGTATTTAGTGATGACTTCGACCACTTGATCAAAGTCAAGGTCTTGAGCGATGAGTTGATGGAGTTTGCGGACGAGTAGATCCACTTCACCACCAGCTGATAAACTATCAATCACATGGATATTGGTTGCAGGATGTTCTTCTAGATAAAGTTTTTTTGCAACCTGAGCACTATTGTGGCTACCAGACAAAGTACCAGTGATGGTAACAACGATGATATTATCAGCACCCTCAAAGGCTTTCATATAGTCATCGGGACTAGGACAAGCCGATTTGGAAGCAGTAGTAGTAGCATACATATCTTCCATCATTTTATCTGTATCAAGCTTGGCGTCGTCTGTGTAGATGGTCTCACCAATCTGAATGGTAAGGGGAACTGAAACAAAGCTAGTATCTGGTGCAGCACTTTCATAAGTACGATAATCACAGCCAGAATCTGCAATAATTTTCCATTTCATTTTTATTACCTCAAAATGTAAAAAATTGTACATTGACAAGTAGTTAGTCTTTTTTTACAATTATATCATGAAGTTGCATTCTCTGAAAGCAGATACATTCAGATGATACAGATAGAAAGTAAGTGTTATGGCAGAAAGAAAGATATCAGAAAAATCCTTAGCAAATCTAAAGCGATCCAATCAAGAAAGCAATGCCATCACACGAGAATCCTTGGAGATTTCCTTGCTTCAGTTGTTGGATAAAAAGGACTTGAAAAAGATTACCATTTCAGAATTGGTGGAGAGAGCAGGCGTTTCTCGTGCAGCTTTTTACCGAAATTATGAGTCAAAAGAAGAATTGCTCGAATCCATCTTCCAATCAACTGTTTCGAAGATTACCAAGTCTCTGGAAGGCTATAATTTTAAGACCGATTTGTACCAGATTTGGGTCTATCTCTTTAAAGAGGCCAAGAAGGAAGCCCGCATTATCAGCTTGGCCGTCGATTATAATTTTGAGAAACTGCTCACCAAGGCTGTTTATGAATTTCTTGAAAAGAGGAGTAAAAGTCAGAAATCCTCACAAGGGCCAGCTAGTTATTTGAATTCCTTCCTCAGCTCAGCCATTGTCTCTGTCCTGGCCAAATGGATCAAGGATGGCATGAAGGTGCCGGCGGAGAAGATGGCTTCCTTAGGTCTTCCCTTGTTTCCTCAAAAGAAAAGAAAATAAGAAAAATGATCTACTAGATCGAGTGTTTACTTCGATTCCAGTAGATCATTTTTTACGTTATCTAGAAAACAGTCCAGTTCCTTTTGATTCTTGAGCGAGATAAATTTGTCTGGATAGGTTTGGCCGATAGTCTGATAGCGTGTGACCTGTCTGGCTTGGCGACCGTCCCAGAGAATCCAACGGATGAATTCCCAGTCAAAGCGTTCAGGGCAGCCTGCTGCCATACTCTCACGGACGCGGCCTTTATAACGGCGGTATCGTTTCCAGGCTCTAAAGAGGGAGTTCCAACGAGAGAAGTTGAGAAAGATAATCTGGTCGGCTTGCTCCATTCTCTCCTCATAGCAACACCAAGAGTAATTGCCATCAATGACCCAGTCTCTATGATCTCTGAGAAACTGTTTCATCTCTTTCTCCATCCAATCCCGGTCACTGTCTATCCAACCCGGTTGAAATTGAAGGGTATCCATGTGGAGCTTTGGAATGGAGTAGTAACGGGCTAGGTTTTCAGCCAAAGTTGACTTGCCGGATCCTGAATAGCCGATAATCATAATTTTCATGTCTTCTCCTCATTTGGAAGCAACAAAAAAAGCTCCGAGGAGCTCATTTTGTATGCAATGCTTGATTAGCCAAGTTTTGCTGCAAGACGTGCTTTATCACGGCTAGCTTTGTTTTTGTGGATCAAACCTTTAGTTTCTGCTTTATCGATAGCTGAGCTAGCAGCGCGGTAAAGTTCTTCAGATGGGTTTGCTTCAAAAGCTTTGATTGCAGTACGCATAGCTGATTTTTGAGCTGAGTTTTTTTCGTTTTGTTTAACGTTCAATTCAGCGCGTTTGATAGCTGATTTAATGTTTGCCAATTTTTTCACCTCCAATGATAATCTAACTCTCTTATTATATCTGAAAACTTTTCTTTTGACAAGCCCAAACTAATTTTTCTTCGAATCGCTATTTTTTTAAAGATTATTTTGTCTTAAAACTCTTATCTCTTGAGATAGATTTCGTCGATCTCATGGTTGGCAGATTTGTGCAGGATCAGTTCGGCTCGGTTCCGGGTGGGCTCGATATAGTCTTTTAGATTTAAGAGGTTGATTGACTCCCATACCTGATGAGCGAAAGTGAGGACTTCTTCTTCAGGTTGCTTGGTAAAGCGGTGGTAGTAGTTGTTTGGATCATCCTTTGCACGGTCCAACAACTTTTTAAAGCGATCGATATACCAGGATTCAATATTGGCAACCTCAGCATCCACATAGATGGAGAAGTCAAAGAAGTCTGTCATATAGAGCCGATCATTTTGAGGATTCTGAAAGACGTTGATTCCTTCTACGATAATGAAATCCGCAGCTTGGATGGTTTGCTTCTGGTCAGGGACGATATCATAAATCTCGTGAGAATAGACGGGGATTTGATAGCTTTGACCATTTTTGAGTTGGTTGAGGAAATCCAAAAGGAGCTCCATATCATAACTTTCAGGGAAGCCCTTGCGATTGAGAATGTTTTGTTCAATCAAGGTGGCGTTGGGATACAAGAAACCATCGGTGGTCACCAATTCAACAGTGGAACCAGAAAAGGTCCGAGAAAGAAGGATTTGAAGGAGACGACTAGTCGTTGATTTGCCGACAGCCACGCTCCCTGAAATTCCAATCATAAAAGGCTGTTTTTTACTTTCCTGTTGGAGAAAAATGCCTTTTGAGAATGCTAAATCCTCTTTCGCTTTTTTGTAGATTTGAATCAGATGTGTCAAGGGTAAGTAGATATCTGTTACATCTTGCAAGCTAATGAGGTCGTTAAAACTCTTGATTGAATTCAATTCCTCTTCAGACAGAGGAGGGGTTGATTTCCGGTGGAGATTTTGCCAAGTTTGTCGATTGATCTTTTCGAAGTGTAGAAATTCTTTATCCATTGCAAGCCTTTCCTCCATAGTGACCTTTAGTATATCAGTTTTGAGATCTTCTGTAAACGATTTAAAAATAGGTTAAATTATGCTATAATGCTAATATGAGTAAAATGTACTATGACGAACATCCAGATGCCCAACATGATATCCATGAGTTAGATGTGGTTCTTTTAGGGGAGCGGATGAAATTTCTGACGGATGCCGGTGTTTTTAGTAAGAAAATGATCGACTTTGGTAGCCAGGTCCTTTTATCTTGTTTGTCCTTCCAGCAAGGAGAGATGGTTTTGGATGTTGGTTGCGGGTATGGTCCACTTGGTCTCTCTTTGGTTAAGGCCCAAGGGATCCATGCGACTATGGTAGACGTCAATACACGGGCTTTAGATCTAGCTCAGAAAAACGCAGATTTAAATCAAGTTGAAGCAAAGATCTTCCAATCCAATGTTTATGATCAGGTTGAGGGAAGTTTTGATCATATTATCAGTAACCCTCCCATTCGGGCTGGGAAAAAGGTAGTCCATGAAGTACTTTCTGGAAGTTTTGACCATTTGAATCCTGGGGGAGACTTAACCATTGTTATCCAGAAAAAGCAGGGTGCTCCTAGTGCGAAAGCTAAAATGGAGGAAGTCTTTGGAAACTGTGAAATCCTCAAAAAAGACAAAGGTTATTATATTTTAAGGAGTGAAAAAGTCACATGAGAGCTGTAGATATCATTCAGAAAAAACGTGATGGCATTGAGTTGAGTAAAGATGAGATTCATTGGTTGATCGAAGGCTATGTGGCTGGAACAGTACCTGATTATCAAATGGCTGCCTTTGCCATGGCGGTTTATTTCAAGGGGATGACGACCCGAGAAATTTCAGATTTGACCATGAAGATGGTGGAGACAGGGGAGCAATTCGACCTTTCCGCTATTAAAGGCATCAAGGTGGACAAACACTCAACAGGTGGTGTAGGGGACAAAGTAACAATTGTACTGGCACCTCTAGTGGCTAGTTTTGGCGTCCCAGTTGCCAAGATGAGCGGTCGTGGTCTTGGACATACAGGGGGGACCATCGATAAGCTAGAATCTATTAAAGGATTCCAAATTGAGCGGACCCAGGAAGAGTTCATTAAACAAGTACAAGAGATTGGCCTTTCTGTCATTGGACAGTCGGACCAATTGGTCATGGCGGATAAGCTTCTCTATGCACTTCGGGATGTAACAGCGACGGTTGATACAATTCCATTGATTGCCAGCTCGGTCATGAGTAAGAAGATTGCGGCTGGAGCGGATGCCATCCTTCTCGATGTCACCGTTGGAGAAGGGGCCTTTATGAAGACCATTGAAGAGGCGCGTGAACTGGCTCGTACCATGGTAGATCTTGGTAATGCTGTTGGTCGTAAGACCATTGCTGTTTTGACAGATATGAGCCAGCCTTTAGGAACCAGCATCGGGAACCGTCTCGAAATTCTTGAAGCCTTAGATATTCTTCAAGGCAAAGGCAGAGAAGATGTGACTCACTTCATTTGTGAATTGGCTCAAATTATGCTGGAACTCGGCGGGGTAACGGCCAGCTTGGAAGAAATCAAGCAGCATCTGACAGCCGGCAAAGCACTGAAGAAGTTTGAAGAAATGGTCCTTGCTCAAGGTGGAGATTTAGACGATCTCTATCGTCCAGTTCAGGTAAAAGAACAAGTGCCTGTCTATGCAGAAGAGGATGGCTATATTGCAGCCTTGCCTGCGATGGAACACGGACTCTTCGCTATGCGTCTTGGGGCTGGCAGAGCAGTCAAATCAGATGATTTAGATTATGAAACAGGGATTGTTTTTGCTAAGAAAGTTGGGGATCCTGTTCAAAAAGGCGACCTTGTTGCAACTATTTATACAAATTTAGAAATTAGTCAAAAAACCATTGCAGAATTCCAAAAAAATGTTAAAATACTAGACAAGGTTGTAAGCGTTTCAGAAATTATTGAAATTGTTTCGTAATTCATTTGGGGGAGATTTATTAATGAAATTAAACAAATATATTGACCACACATTATTAAAACCTGATGCACAACAAGAACAAATCGAGGCTTTGATCGAAGAAGCGAAAGAATATGATTTTGCAAGTGTTTGTGTCCAACCGACCTGGGTCAACTTCGCTGCAGAAGGACTTCGAGATTCAGATGTAAAAGTGTGTACAGTGATTGGTTTCCCTCTTGGCGCAAATACACCAGCTGTTAAAGCATTTGAAACTCAAAATGCCATCCAAAATGGAGCCGATGAGATTGATATGGTCATCAATATCGGTGCCTTGAAATCAAAAAATCTGACATTAGTAGAAGAGGACATTCAGGCTGTTGTAGATGCAAGTGGTGATCGCTTGGTAAAAGTGATAATCGAAACCTGCTTGTTAACTGAAACTGAAAAAGTAGTGGCTTGCCAGATTGCCAAATTGGCAGGAGCAGACTTTGTCAAAACTTCAACTGGTTTCTCTACTGGAGGAGCAACTGTTGAGGATGTTGCCCTCATGCGCCAGGTTGTTGGACCGGATATGGGAGTGAAAGCATCTGGAGGTACTCGTAGCTATGAGGATGCACAAGCCATGATCCAAGCGGGTGCTAACCGAATCGGCACTTCCTCTGGAGTAGCCATCATGAAGGGAGAAGTAGCCCATGGCGACTACTGAGTTGATTGACCTAGCTGTAAAAACAAGTGAGAATGCTTATGTACCTTATTCTCATTTTCCAATTGGAGCTGTTCTTGTGACAGATGAGGGGAAGATTTATACAGGCGTCAATATTGAAAATGCGAGCTTCGGCTTGACCAATTGTGGCGAGCGGACAGCCATCTTTAAGGCTGTTTCAGAAGGAGAGCGTTCATTTAAGGAATTAATTATTTATGGTCAGACGGAAAAACCAGTTTCACCCTGTGGTGCTTGTCGCCAGGTGATGGCTGAATTTTTCGAGCCAGACCTACCGGTTACTCTGGTAGCCAAAGATAAATCGACGGTCGTGATGACGGTCAAGGAATTGCTTCCATATTCCTTTACAGATCTTACCTAGTAACATCTGTAAAGGCGGTCTATTGACCCTTTCATTAATCCGCAACTTAGTTGCATATCTTATTTAGGAGGTTCAGAAATGAACAAGAAACAATGGTTAGGCCTAGGTCTAGTAACTGTCGCTGCAATCGGACTTGCTGCATGTGGAAATCGTGCGTCTCGCAAAGATTCTTCAGATGCAAAAACTGATTTAAAAGCTGCTATCGTTACTGACACAGGTGGTGTTGATGATAAATCATTCAACCAATCTGCATGGGAAGGTCTACAAGCTTGGGGTAAAGAAAACGGTCTTTCTAAAGATAACGGATTCACTTATTTCCAATCTACAAGTGAAGCAGATTTTGCGAATAACTTTAGCCAAGCTGCTACAAACGGCTACAAATTAGTGTACGGTGTTGGTTACAAACTTGCTCCAGCTGTTACAGCTGCTGCAGATGAAAATGCTGATATCAACTACGTTATCATTGACTCTGTTGTAGGAGATAAAAAGAACGTAGCATCTGCTGTTTTTGCGGATAATGAAGCTGCTTACCTTGCAGGGGTTGCTGCTGCCAAAACAACTAAGACTAACAAAGTTGGTTTCATCGGTGGAGCACGTGGTGAAGTTATCACTCGTTTCGAAAAAGGATTTGAAGCAGGCGTGAAGTCTGTAAACAAAGACATTTCAGTAGACGTACAATATGCTGAAGACTTCAACAACCCTGAAAAAGGAAGAACTATTGCAGCGACACAATACGCTGCAGGAGCTGACGTTATTTACCAAGCTGCTGGTGGTACAGGAGCTGGTGTCTTCAAGGAAGCAAAAGACTTGAACGAGAAGAAAAATGAAGACGAAAAAGTTTGGGTTCTTGGTGTAGACCGTGACCAAGTTGACGAAGGTAAATACACTTCAAAAGATGGTAAAGAATCTAACTTCGTATTGGCTTCAACTTTAAAACAAGTTGGTAAAACTGTTCAAGAAATCGCAACTCAAACTGCTGATGGCAAATTCCCAGGTGGAAAAGTGATCACATTTGGTTTGAAAGATGGTGGTGTTGATTTGACAACTTCTAATCTTTCTGAAGATGCTAAAAAAGCAGTAGAAGATGCTAAAAAACAAATTATCGATGGTAGTGTAAAAGCACCTGAGAAATAAAACCTTCCGGAAGCGATCCATCCTTCTTGGGTCGCTTTTTTATGAGGTGTTGGGACATTTTGTCTCAATAGAACTTACTAACTCGTTTAGCAGGTCCTACTGAAATAAAATATAGTTTTCTAGAAAGGAATATTCGAATGGCACACGAAAACGTCATTGAGATGCGTGAAATTACCAAAATCTTTGGTGAATTTGTCGCAAACGACAAAATCAACCTCGAATTGCGTAAAGGTGAAATTCATGCACTTCTTGGTGAAAATGGAGCTGGGAAATCAACCCTGATGAATATGTTGGCTGGTCTTTTGGAACCAACGAGCGGAGAAATTGTGGTCAATGGGAAGTCTGAAAAACTAGATTCTCCTTCAAAGGCTGCTTCTCTAGGGATTGGGATGGTTCACCAGCACTTCATGTTGGTGGAAGCTTTCACTGTTGCAGAAAATATCATTCTTGGTAGCGAAGTCACTAATAAAGGCGTATTAGATTTGAAAAAAGCTAATGCAGATATCCTTGAATTGTCAGAACGCTACGGCTTGGCTGTGGACCCTACAGCAAAGGTTGAAGATATTTCTGTTGGGGCTCAACAACGTGTAGAAATCTTGAAGACACTCTATCGCGGAGCTGATATTCTGATTTTCGACGAGCCTACTGCAGTGTTAACTCCTGCTGAAATTTTGGAGTTGATGGAAATTATGAAAACCCTTGTTAAAGAAGGGAAATCTATCATCCTTATCACTCACAAACTAGATGAAATTCGTGCCGTTGCAGACCGTGTCACAGTTATTCGTCGTGGGAAATCCATTCAAACCGTTGGTATCGAAGGTGCTACCAATAAAGATTTGGCAGAAATGATGGTTGGGCGCTCAGTTTCTTTCGTAACAGAAAAAGAAGAAGCACAGCCTAAAGAAGTGGTTCTTGCAATTTCTGACTTAGTCGTGAATGAAAACCGTGGTGTTCCTGCGGTCAAAGAGCTATCTCTTGATGTTCGCGCAGGCGAAATTGTCGGGATTGCAGGGATTGATGGCAATGGTCAGAGTGAATTGATCCAGGCTATTACCGGACTCCGTAAAGTCAAATCAGGTAGTATCAAAATTAAGGGACAAGAAGTTGTTGGCCTTTCCCCACGTAAGATTACTGAAATGAATGTCAGCCACGTGCCTGAAGATCGTCATCGTGATGGTCTTGTGCTTGAAATGATGCTTTCTGAAAACATCGCACTTCAAACTTACTACAAAGAACCACTTAGCAAAAATGGTGTATTAAATTACAATCAAATTAATTCCTATGCCCGCCAGTTGATGGAAGAATTTGATGTTCGTGCAGCCAACGAGATTGTGCCAGCAAGTGCTCTATCAGGAGGAAATCAACAAAAGGCCATTATTGCTCGTGAAGTTGATCGGAATCCAGATTTGTTGATCGTTAGCCAACCGACACGTGGTTTGGACGTTGGTGCGATTGAGTACATCCATAAACGTTTGATTGGTGAACGTGATAAAGGGAAAGCCGTCCTCGTTGTCAGCTTCGAATTAGATGAAATTCTAAATCTATCCGACCGGATTGCAGTTATTCATGATGGAAAAATCCAAGGTATTGTGAAGCCATCTGATACCAACAAACAAGAGCTTGGTATTCTTATGGCTGGTGGAGAAATCAAGGAGGCTTCAAATGAATAAAAATACAAGACAAATTGCTATTCCTTTTATTTCTGTAATCCTAGGAATCGTCCTCGGAGCCATTATCATGTGGATCTTTGGTTATGATGCTCTTTGGGGTTATGAAGAACTCTTCAAGACAGCTTTTGGTTCCATTAAAAATGTGGGTGAAATTTTCCGAACTATGGGGCCGCTGATTTTGATCGCTCTCGGATTTGCGGTAGCCAGTCGAGCTGGATTTTTCAATGTCGGCTTACCAGGACAAGCCTTAGCTGGTTGGATTGCGGCAGTATGGTTTGCTTTGTCCTTCCCAGATATTCCGCGTATCCTAATGATTCCTTTGACGGTCCTTGTGGCTGCAATTGCCGGTGGTCTCATTGGTTTAATTCCAGGACTTCTGCGAGCATTTTTGGGGACGAGTGAAGTCATCGTTACTATTATGATGAACTACATCGTACTGTTTGCTGGAAATGAAATTATCCGGAATTTTCCTAAAAAGTTCATGGTCGATTCTGAATCCAGTATTACAGTTGGGGCAAATGCAAGTTATCGTTTAGGCTTTCTGACGGAATTGACTAAGTCACGGATGAATATCGGTATCTTTATCGCCTTGATTGCTGTTGCAGTTATTTGGTTCATTATTAAGAAAACAACACTTGGTTTTGAAATCCGTTCCGTTGGTCTTAACCCCAATGCTTCAGACTATGCAGGGATGTCAGCTAAACGTACCATCATCCTTTCCATGGTGATTTCAGGTGCCCTTTGTGGGATTGGAGGGGCTGTAGAAGGAATTGGTACCTTCCAGAACGTTTATGTTCAAGCTGGTTCCTTGGCTGTTGGATTTAATGGGATGGCAGTGGCTCTCCTTGCTAGCAATTCCCCTATTGGGATTGTCTTTGCGGCCTTCTTGCTTGGAACCTTGCAAACAGGCGCGCCAGGTATGACCACAGCGACTATTCCACCAGAACTTGTCAATATTGTGACAGCTTCGATCATCTTCTTTGTAAGTGCTCACTATATTATCGAAAAATACATCAAGCCTAAAAAACAAATGAAAGGAGTAGAGTAAGGATGAATATTGTTGCTATACTAACGATTCTTGTATCGAATATGCTAGTCTATGCTGCTCCCCTCATTTTCACTAGTATCGGAGGTGCCTACTCCGAACATGCTGGTGTCGTTAATGTCGGTTTGGAAGGAATCATGGTTATGGGAGCTTTCACAGGAGTCGTGTTTAACTTGACTTTTGCTGGCTCTCTTGGAGGCATGACAATCTGGCTTTCTCTCCTTGCAGGAGGTTTGGTTGGTCTTATTTTCTCTGCCATCCATGCGGTAGCGACTATTAACTTCCGTGCTGACCATGTGGTGAGTGGTACGGTATTGAATTTGTTGGCTCCTGCCTTAGCCGTCTTCTTGGTAAAAGCCATCTACGGAAAAGGTCAAACCAACAATATCGATTTATCATTTGGTAAATTTGATTTTCCTTTCTTGTCTGATATTCCTGTTATTGGCGATATCTTCTTTAAGAATACTAGCTTAATGGGATATGTAGCGATTGCATTTTCATTTGTAGCATGGTTTATCATGTTTAAAACGAAATTTGGTCTTCGCCTTCGCTCAGTTGGTGAACATCCTCAAGCTGCGGATACTCTCGGTATCAATGTTTACCTCATGCGTTACTATGGTGTGCTCATCTCTGGATTCTTAGGAGGAGTTGGGGGTGCCTTGTATGCACAATCTGCTTCTGTCAATTTCTCTGCCACTACCATTGTGGGACCAGGATTTATCGCCCTAGCGGCAATGATCTTTGGTAAATGGAGCCCAATCGGTGCCATGCTATCCAGTCTATTCTTTGGACTTTCACAAGCCTTGGCAGTTGTATCAACGCAGATTCCTTTCCTTGCCCATATTCCAGGAGTTTACCTTCGTATTGCTCCGTATGTATTGACCATCATCGTACTAGCAGCCTTCTTTGGTAAGTCGGTTGCACCGAAAGCAGATGGTGTGAACTACATCAAATCGAAATAAAAGCCTCCATTATGGAGAAAGAAAGCACGAGTCATTCGGACTCGTGCTTTTTACATGTTTATGGATTGGTTTGCATTTCTGCAAGTAGGTTTTTTGCTGTCGTAGTCGGTAAGATCCGCAGGCGTTTTAGTGAGTAAAGGCCATCATCTAGACTGGCTAGTCCATTATTGGTCGTTAAGCCCATTTTGTAACCATTGTTTTCTGCTAGTTCCATGGTGAGATTAGAGTAGCGGCCGGAAGGGTAAACAATGGTGGTAGTGGTTTGATGGAGTTTCTTGTCTAATACTTGTTTGGAATTTGCGAGTTCAGTTTCCTGACGAGAGCTATCTGATTGGGCCAAATCTGGGTGAGATACCGTATGACTCTCAAACGTCATACCTTGATCTTTCATTTC
The DNA here is from genome assembly GCF_022240605.1 of Streptococcus sp. DFI.7.26. NCBI lineage: Bacteria > Bacillati > Bacillota > Bacilli > Lactobacillales > Streptococcaceae > Streptococcus > Streptococcus sp. DFI.7.26. The sequence continues at coordinate 11,743 of NZ_JAKOGN010000005.1, forward strand.
TTTGATCTGATCGAAGGTTAAAACACTGGGTCTTTCTTCGTCAGAAAAAGAAGTAATGATATTGTTGGTTGCGGTCATTTGGTATTTTTTTAGGAGAGGATAGACAATGGAATAAAAGTCTGCAATTCCATCATCAAAGGTCAACCAAACGACTTTTCCCCCTTCAGGCAGTTCATTTTTAGTGAGTGCGCGATAGGCTTCTTCAGGCGTCAAGGTGTAGTAACCGGCCTCTTTTAAGGCTTTGAGATGACTTTCAAAAGTTTCTGGTGCCACGATGAGATTGGCATTGGCTTCTTCCGAAGGAGCCATCGTGTGAACAGCGTGGTACATGAGAATAGGGATTTTCACAGGTTGATCTTGTTTCACCCATTTAGTGGTGGAGCCTTGCTGATTCACAGTCCGACTTGTATTTGTTTCTTGCTTGTCTATAACGGGAGTACTAGCAGCTCGTTTTAATAGGAGAAAGCCTAAAATGAAGATGCAAGATAGGAGAAAAGCATTTAAAATTAGTAGCAATCGTATTTTCTTTGGGACACGTCTTTTTCGGTGATTCATAGAGACCCCTTTCTTATTCATTATCATTATATCATAGGGGCAGGAAATCTCTTCAAGACAAAGTTACAAATGGACTAAAATTTTGGGGAATCTCCTTGACTTTTGAAGGAATGGCTTGCTAGTAGGTTTAGTGAGAAGATATAAATCTGAGAAAGTGGAGTTCTTGTAGAGGAAGAAGGCCATAGAACTAGTCAGAAGGGGCTAGTTTTTGATATAATAGACTATATTAGATTTTTAAGGAGACCAACATGTCTGTAAAAATTGCCTTACTAGGATTTGGGACGGTAGCAAGTGGTGTGCCGTTTCTATTAAAAGAAAATGGTGATAAGATCTTCCAAGCTGCTCAGTCTGAAATTGAAGTAGCTAAAGTTCTTGTCAAGGATGAAGAAGAGAAAGCCCGCTTATTAGCTGCAGGGAACGATTTTAACTTTGTAACAAATATTGACCAAATTATTGAAGACGCAGAAGTTTCAATCGTTGTTGAATTGATGGGTCGAATTGAGCCAGCTAAGACCTTTATTACACGTGCTCTTCAAGCTGGAAAACATGTCGTAACAGCTAATAAAGATTTGCTTGCGGTTCATGGAGCTGAGTTGATTGCGATTGCCAAAGAGCATGGCGTTGCCCTCTATTATGAAGCAGCAGTAGCTGGAGGCATTCCAATTCTTCGGACCTTGGTAAACTCTCTCGCTGCTGATAAAGTGACTCGCGTCCTCGGTGTGGTCAATGGAACCTCCAACTTTATGATGACCAAGATGGTCGAAGAGGGCTGGTCTTATGAAGATGCTTTAGCTAAGGCTCAAGAGTTGGGCTATGCGGAAAGTGATCCAACCAATGACGTAGATGGGATTGATGCAGCCTACAAGATGGTGATTTTGAGCCAGTTTGCTTTTGGGATGAACGTTCAGTTTGACCAAGTAGGTCATAAGGGAATCCGCAACATTACTCCTGAGGATGTTGCTGTGGCTCAAAGTTTAGGCTATGTAATCAAATTGGTGGGATCTATCGAAGAAACTCCTTCTGGTCTCTCAGCAGAAGTAACTCCAACCTTCTTACCAAAAGCACATCCACTAGCTGGCGTGAATGGTGTCATGAATGCCGTTTATGTGGAGTCTATTGGAATCGGGGAATCCATGTACTATGGTCCTGGAGCAGGTCAAAAACCAACAGCCACTAGTGTAGTCGCTGACATTATTCGCATTGTTCGTCGCCTCAATGAGGGAACAATTGGAAAAGCCTTTAACGAATACAGCCGTCCTGTGCAGTTGGCTAAACCAGAAGATGTGAAGAGTGATTATTACTTCTCTATTCAAACTCCAGATATGAAGGGACAATTGCTCAAGTTGGCACAAATTTTCAACCAAGAAGATGTTTCCTTTAAGCAGGTTCTCCAAGCAGGTGCCAAAGATTCTGTGGCTCGTGTTGTGATTATCACTCACCAATTGAATCAAACACAATTGCACCATATCATTGAGAAAATTGATGCCGAAGCTGACTTCACCTTGTTGAATACCTTTAAAGTATTGGGAGAATAAGATGAGAATTACAGTACCAGCGACCAGTGCCAATGTCGGTCCAGGATTTGATTCTGTTGGGATTGCCGTGACTCGCTATTTGACCATTGATGTGCTAGAAGCGCAAGAAAACTGGTGGATTGAACATGACTTGGGGGAGGAGATACCAAGCAATGAAGAGAATCTCTTGCTTCAAACTGCTCTCCAAGTTGCGCCAGATATGGCTCCTCATCGTCTCAAGATGACCAGTGAAGTGCCTTTGGCGCGTGGTTTGGGGTCATCCAGCTCTGTTATCGTAGCGGGGATTGAGTTGGCCAATCAACTGGGCAAATTATCCCTAAGTGATGAAGATAAACTAGAAATTGCGACAAAAATCGAAGGCCATCCAGATAACGTAGCGCCAGCCATTTTTGGAAATCTGGTCGTAGCGAGCTATGTGGATCAGCAGACCAATCATTTGGTCCTTCCCTTCCCTGAATGTGCTTTGGTAGCCTTTGTTCCGAATTACGAACTCAAGACCAGTGATAGCCGAAATGTCCTTCCAAGTGAGTGGACTTATAAGGAGGCTGTTGCAGCTAGTTCAATCGCAAACGTGGCCATTGCTGCCCTTGCTAAGGGAGACTTGAGAGTCGCAGGAAAAGCTATTGAAGCAGATCGCTTCCATGAACGCTACCGCCAACAGTTGGTTGCAGAGTTCCCTCAGGTGAAAGAAGTTGCACATCAACACGATGCTTATGCCACTTACCTTTCTGGTGCAGGTCCAACTATTATGACCTTGCTCCCTGTTGAACATGCAGAAGCCTTTGCCAAAGACTTAAAATCTAAGGGCTTAAATGGTCAGGTCTTTTCTTTAAATATTGACACAACTGGTGTGAAGGTAGAGAACAGCGAATCTTGATTTAATAAAAAAATGATTAGATAGGCTAAATTAGTCTATCTAATTTTATTTATCTATGATAAAATAGTTCTATAAATCATTTGTCTATCAAATTATTTTAGGATAATAAACAATTATTCGAAAGATAGATAGAATTGTAAAGGAGATTGTAATTCTAATGAAAGACTTTGAACGTCATCAACTTGCTACGGAACTTGGATTCCAGTATGATCCTGAAACATCATCTATTTATGGGGAAAACTCTGGCTATTTCTTCTTACTGAGAGAAACAGACACAAAAAATGTTTTTACCATTGCGCTTTCTGTGTCGCGTGATGATGCAGAAGAAGCAGCTGCTCAATTGCATCAAATGGTGAAAGACTCTTCTGTTTTGAAGAGCATTAGCCTCAACCAATATGTCACAACTTTCACTGCTAAAGCTGGAATGACTAAAGCAAAAACAATTGAAAACATTCGTCAAGCCTTAACAGAAATATTGCAATTCTTACAAACCAATGGATTCTACACTGTTTGTGGCTACTCTGGTGAAAAAGGACCGGTTGGTCTCTACCAAATCGATGACTCCCTCTTCTTGATGAACGAAGAATGCTTTAAAGAGTTAAGTACTCAACTAAAGATCGAAACCGATTCGTATAATAGTCAGAAAGAAAATGTTCTTATTGGAACAGTAGGAGCTTTTATTGGGGCCATTATTGGAGGGGCAGTAGCACTATTTATCGCTCGTATGGGCTATGTATCCTATATCGCTGGCCTGGTTCTGGGTGTCTGCGTTGTCAAAGGTTATGAGATCTTAGGAAAGAAATTTAGCAAAAAAGGTGCTGTGATCTCAACAGTTCTGATGTTGTTGACCATTGTATTAGTTCACCAATTTGACTATACTCTACATCTTATGAGTGAATATGAATTGAGCTTCGCTGATTCTTTTGATGCGGTTAACGCGACAGTCTTAAATGGGGATGCTCCACAAGAATATTTCATTAACTTCCTCTTGCTGGCTGTATTTACGGGTATTGGAGCATGGGGAGCGATTAGCTCAGCCTTGTCTACTCAAAAATCACGTGGCATTGCACGTAAGATTGGCTAATAAATTAACAATTGTTTAAAAAAATTAAAACAGAATCGGTCCTTTGACTGCTTCTGTTTTTTTACTTCTGAGTCGAAAAGTGAGCTGGTTTTTGTTATAATGGATAAGATAACGTATAGAAGAGAGTTGTGAGATGGAAATCCTAAAGCAAATCAAAGAGGAGTTGGCTGGTATTGAAATTTTGTTCAATGAGCCACTTAAACAATATACCTATACCAAGGTTGGAGGAGCGGCAGATTATTTAGCCTTCCCTCGCAATCAATATGAATTAAAACGAATTGTCACCTTTGCTAATGCTCAGGAAATTCCTTGGATGGTCTTGGGGAATTCTTCCAATATTATCGTCCGTGACGGTGGGATTGAAGGTTTTGTGATCATGTTTGATCATTTCCATGACATCCGTGTCAATGGCTATGTGATTGAAGCAGAGGCAGGAGCTAAGCTCATCGATGTGACTCATGTAGCCCGCTACCATAGCTTAACAGGCTTTGAATTTGCTTGTGGGATTCCAGGTAGCATCGGTGGAGCAGTCTATATGAATGCTGGCGCCTATGGTGGTGAGATTGCCCATATTCTCCAATCGTGTAAGGTCTTGACGCCAGAAGGAGAAATTAAAACCTTAACAGTAGAAGAATTAGCTTTTGGCTATCGCCATTCCAAGATCCAAGAGACTGGTGACGTGGTGATTTCGGCTAAGTTTGCCTTAGCACCTGGCAATTATGATCAGATCGATCAAGAAATGGCTCGCTTGACGCATTTGAGAGAGATGAAACAACCCCTGGAATACCCGTCTTGTGGCTCTGTCTTTAAGCGTCCGGTCGGGCACTTTGCGGGACAGTTGATCAGTGAAGCTGGACTGAAAGGGCATCGAATTGGTGGTGTGGAGGTTTCTGAAAAGCATGCTGGCTTTATGATTAACGTCGATCATGGTACTGCCAAAGATTATGAAGACTTGATTGCCCATGTCATCGCGACAGTTGAAAAATCAGCTGGGGTGACCTTGGAGCGCGAAGTCCGTATTATTGGGAAAGATTAACGGTTCGAGATGGAATAGGGGCTACTCTAGGGTAGACCCGTCCTACTTTAGAAGGGGGGTGAGTGCCTATCGATACTGAAAATAGGTGGGGCAGTCTTATAAGTCCCCGAGAGGTGTTGGTGGTCTGACGGGTTCGCTCGTCAGCCTATGAGACTAGTTGGTTGGTCTCAGAAGGAAACGCATGAAAAAGAAGGAATTTATGTGAATTGAAAAAACCAATTATTGAGTTTAGAAATGTCTCAAAAGTATTTGAAGACAGTGATACAGTGGTTCTCAAAGACATCAACTTTGAGTTGGAAGAAGGGAAATTCTATACCCTCCTCGGTGCTTCAGGTTCAGGTAAATCGACAATTTTGAACATCATTGCCGGTTTGCTAGATGCTTCGACAGGGGATGTTCTCTTGGATGGAGTTCGGATCAATGATGTACCGACCAACAAACGGGACGTCCATACCGTCTTCCAATCCTACGCCCTTTTCCCACATATGAATGTGTTTGAGAATGTTGCCTTCCCCCTTCGTTTGAAGAAGGTAGACAAGGCTGAAATCGAGAGACGAGTGACAGAAGTCCTCAAGATGGTGCAATTAGGAGGCTTTGAGAAGCGTTCCATCCAGAAACTTTCTGGTGGTCAACGCCAGCGGGTAGCCATTGCACGGGCGATTATCAATGAACCGCGAGTAGTCCTCTTGGATGAGCCCTTGTCTGCCCTTGACTTGAAGTTACGGACTGACATGCAGTATGAGCTCCGTGAATTGCAACAACGCTTGGGTATTACCTTTGTTTTTGTAACCCACGACCAGGAAGAAGCGCTAGCGATGAGTGACTGGATCTTTGTCATGAACGAAGGAGAAATCGTCCAATCAGGAACGCCAGTTGATATCTACGATGAGCCCATTAACCATTTTGTTGCGACCTTTATCGGTGAGTCCAATATCCTTCCAGGGATCATGATTGAAGACTACTTAGTAGAGTTTAATGGTAAACGTTTTGAGTCAGTCGATGGAGGGATGAGACCAAACGAACCGGTCGAAGTCGTCATTCGTCCCGAAGACTTGCGAATCACCCTGCCCGAAGAAGGTAAGCTCCAGGTAAAAGTGGATACCCAACTGTTCCGTGGGGTTCACTATGAGATCATCGCCTATGATGAATTGGGTAATGAGTGGATGATTCACTCAACCCGTAAGGCTATCGTAGGAGAGGAAATCGGTCTGGACTTTGAGCCAGAAGATATCCACGTCATGCGTCTCAATGAAACGGAAGAAGAGTTTGATGCTCGGATCGAAGAGTACGTCGAAGTGGAAGAGCAAGAAGCTGGATTGATCAATGCCATCGAGGAGGAAAGAGATGAAGAAAACAACCTCTAACCTCTTTGTGGTTCCCTACTTTCTCTGGATCCTCCTCTTTGTCTTGGCTCCTGTAGTTTTGATTATTTGGCAATCCTTTGTCAATGTCCAAGGACAAGGTTCCTTAGAGAACTACCAAACCTTTTTTACAGCGCAGAATTGGACCTACCTCAAGATGAGTTTTAACTCCATTCTCTATGCTGGAATCGTCACCTTTGTGACGCTCTTGATTTCTTATCCGACAGCTTATTTTTTGACCCAGCTCAAACATCGCCAACTCTGGCTCATGCTGATTGTCCTTCCGACCTGGGTCAACCTCTTGCTCAAGGCTTATGCCTTTATCGGGATTTTTGGTCAAGGGGGATCTATTAACCAATTCTTGAGCTTCATCGGAATCGGTCCGCAACAGATCCTTTTTACGGACTTTTCTTTCATCTTTGTTGCTAGTTACATTGAGTTGCCTTTTATGATCCTTCCTATCTTCAATGTCTTGGATGATTTGGATCCAAACCTCATCAATGCTAGCTATGACCTAGGAGCTAACAAGTGGGATACCTTCCGTCGAGTTGTCTTCCCACTGTCTATGAACGGGGTTCGCTCCGGTGTCCAATCAGTCTTTATTCCAAGTTTGAGTCTCTTCATGTTGACGCGTTTGATCGGAGGAAACCGGGTCATTACCCTTGGGACTGCCATCGAGCAGCACTTCCTTACGACGCAAAACTGGGGAATGGGATCCACCATTGGGGTGGTCTTGATCCTTGCTATGCTCTTAGTCATGTGGGTAACGAGAGAAAGGAGTGAACGATGAAAAAGATTTCACGTATCTATTTAGGATTGATTTTCTTGCTCCTTTATCTACCAATCTTTTACTTAATTGCCTATGCCTTTAATGCTGGCGGGGATATGAATGCTTTTACAGGCTTTACCTTGGAGCATTTCCAAAGTCTCTTTGAGGATACGCGTCTCATGTTGATCCTCTCACAGACCTTCCTCTTGGCCTTCTTGTCAGCCTTGATTGCGACCATTATTGGGACCTTTGGGGCAATCTACATTTACCAGTCTAAGAAGAAGTTTGAAGGACCATTTTTGTCCGTCAATAATATCCTTATGGTGGCACCTGACGTTATGATTGGGGCTAGCTTCCTGATCCTCTTTACGACCATCAAGTTCCAGCTGGGCTTTGCTTCTGTCTTGATGAGTCACGTGGCCTTTTCTATTCCAATCGTGGTCTTGATGGTCTTGCCGCGCTTGAAGGAAATGAACCGTGATATGGTCAATGCGGCCTATGACCTAGGAGCTACTCAGGTACAGATGTTGAAGGAAATCATGCTTCCTTATTTGACACCTGCCATCATTGCTGGTTACTTTATGGCCTTTACCTATTCCTTGGATGACTTTGCGGTGACCTTCTTTGTTACAGGAAATGGGTTTACGACCTTGTCTATTGAGATCTACTCACGGGCTCGTCAAGGGATTTCGTTGAATATCAATGCCCTTTCTGCCTTGGTCTTCCTCTTCAGTATCTTACTGGTGGTCGGCTATTACTTCATCACTAGAGAGAAGGAGGAGACAGTATGAAAAAACTCTATTCATTCTTGCTAGGGATTGTCGTGGTCATCCTCGTGTTAGCGGGACTAAGTGCCCGTCTTGAAGCCAAGACCAATCCAAAAGACAGTGACAAGCTGGTCATCTACAACTGGGGAGACTATATCGATCCAGAATTGCTCAAGGAATTTACCAAGGAGACAGGTATTCAAGTCCAATACAATACCTTTGATTCCAATGAAGCCATGTACACCAAGATCAAGCAAGGGGGGACGGCTTACGATATAGCGATTCCAAGTGAATACATGATCGCCAAGATGATGGACGAAAACTTGCTTGAAAAGTTGGACAAGTCTAAACTGAAAGGCTTAGACAATATCGACCCACGCTTCTTGAACCTGGATTTTGATCCGGACAATCAGTACTCAGTTCCTTACTTCTGGGGGACCCTTGGTATCATATACAACACCAAGATGGTCGACAAGGCTCCAGAACACTGGACTGATCTATGGAGACCAGAGTACAAGAATGACATTATGATGTACGATGGGGCGCGTGAGGTCATGGGGGTTGGACTCAATAGCTTAGGCTACAGCCTCAACTCCAAGGATCCTCAGCAATTACAAGAGTCTGTTGATAAGCTCTATACCTTGATGCCCAATATCAAGGCTCTTGTAGCCGACGAAATGAAAGGCTACATGATCCAAAACAATGCGGCTATTGGGGTGACCTTCTCCGGTGAAGCCAGTCAAATGCTAGAGGCCAATGAGGACCTCCGCTATGTCGTCCCATCAGAAGCTAGCAACCTTTGGTTTGACAACATTGTCATTCCAAAGACCGTGAAGAATAAAGAAGCAGCTTATGCCTTTATCAACTTCATGCTTCGCCCAGAAAATGCATATAAGAATGCTCTCTATGTCGGTTATTCCACACCGAACAAAGAAGCTAAGAAGATGCTACCAGAAGAGGTCCAAGAGGACCAGGCCTTCTACCCAAGTGATGACACGCTAAAGAACTTAGAAGTTTATGAACAACTTGGTAAGAAGTGGTTGGGAGTCTATAACGACCTCTACCTACAAGTGAAGATGTATCGGAAGTAGGATAAAATTCTACAAAAGCTAAAGCAAGTTTTTACCGGTAAAAACCGGATTAAAACTTGCTTTTTTGTGTGAAAAGAAGAAAATTATTATAGGAAAAATTTTGAAAAATTTTTTTAATTGTGGGATAATGGAAAAAAGTTGATTCAGTCGGGAGATAGATTACATGCAGCATAAAATATTAGTAACTGGTGGAGCGGGTTTTATTGGTTCCCACACTATTATTGAATTGGTCAATGCAGGTCATGAAGTTGTGATTATAGACAATTTAGTAAATAGTAATGAGAAAAGTATACAAGAAGTAGAAAAAATCATTGGAAAATCGATAACTTTTTATCATGAAGATATTCGAAATAAATCAAAACTTCTAGAAATTTTTCTAAAAGAAAAACCGACTGGTGTGATCCATTTTGCTGCATTAAAAGCGGTTGGAGAATCAGTACAAATCCCACTCACTTATTATGAAAATAATATTAGTGGAACATTGACTTTACTTCAGGTCATGAAAGAAGTTCAATGTAAAAATATCATCTTTAGTTCATCAGCAACTGTTTATGGAGATCCACATACAGTTCCTATCTTGGAAGATTTTCCCTTATCTGTTACAAATCCATATGGTAGAACAAAACTTATGATTGAAGAAATCCTTCAGGATATTTACAAAGCGGATTCTACATGGAATATTGTATTGTTACGTTATTTCAATCCAATTGGGGCTCATGAAAGCGGGAATATTGGTGAAAATCCAAATGGTATTCCTAATAACCTATTACCATATGTAACACAAGTAGCAGTAGGAAAGTTAGAGTCTGTTAATGTATTTGGGAACGATTATCCAACACCTGATGGAACTGGTGTACGCGATTATATTCACGTAGTTGACCTGGCAAAAGGCCACGTTGCTGCTTTGAAAAAACTTTCCAACGACTCTGGGTTAAATATTTATAATCTGGGTACGGGTCGGGGCTACTCTGTATTAGAAATTATTCAAAATATGGAGAAGGTTGTAGGAAAAACAATTCCATTCAAGATTATTGATCGACGACCAGGGGATATCGCAACCTGTTATGCAAATCCATCCAAAGCACGTAAAGAACTAGGATGGAGTGCCCAATTTGATATTCATCGGATGTGCCAAGATGCTTGGAGATGGCAGAGTAAGCATCCAAATGGATATTGTTAGTCACAATTATTCTGATCGTATTTTGTATGGAGACATGGTTCTAGTAGGGAAGGAAAAGTATGAATAATAGGATTTATAAAGATTGAAAAGAGTAGGTACAAGTCAATATACTTGATTCAACTATACCTCATCTTCTTGATTGGTTTGCTATCTATATTTGTACGTTATCCAATGTCATGGTATGACGAACAAGTTCATTATGCTCGAGTTCTTACCTATTCGAATAATTTGAGTTCCAAAAGTGAGGGATATATTACTAAAAGCGAACAAGACTTTATTCATTTATCAATGACAATCATTTCTAAGTCATTAGCGCAGGAGAGTCAAAAGATAATAAGTATAGATTGGAAGAGTGACTTTAATAATCTAACAGATAGCAAAGAAAAAGTACTCACTAAGGATGGATCTACGGCAGCAGTGTATTCTCCTTTAGTATATTTCCCGTATATTATAACTGCTTGGACTTCGAAGTTACTTAACCTAAGTACTATCAATACATTTTTACTCTTAAGGTTAGTTGGATTTTTATCAGTTTTTTGGTTATTCTTATTAGCGATTCGAAAAATACCATTTGGGAAGGCGACTCTTTTAATCATCGGGTCCATCCCAACTGTAATTTTATCCTTTACAGCTATATCTGCTGATACGCTTACTTATGGCCTTATATTCCTATTTGTTTCATAAATTATAAGCTTATATCAAAAATTAGCTCTTAACAGTGAAATTAAAAAGAGGGAATTTGTTTCTTTAATCTTGTGCTCCATTCTAGTTGTCATGTCTAAAATGCCGGCATTAGCTATCCTAGCGCTTTACTTACCGTTAATTTACATTGGTGTTAAAAGGGTTATGTTATCAAAATCCCAGATTTATTTGTTAAGTGGAAGTTTAATTTACTGTGCCTTATTGACAGTTTTATGGTATTTGAATATCAAAAATATAAACGGGAATATAATTTACTATGGGGCAAAGAATATTGATCAAGGCAGACAGTTGAGTTTTATATTTGCTCATCCGTTAAAAGCGATGAAAACTTTTTTTGAAAGCATCATAAATTTTCCATATTTTGAATTCCAGTTAGGTTATTCCGATCTTTTAAAAATGATGCATGTTCCAATTACAATTTCATTCTTTTCTATATTTTGTATTTTTACTAGTTTTAGAATTCAAGAAAAAGATAGTATTGTGATTGAAAAATCATATCGCATGATTTATAATCTTTTCTCTAATTTGGTATTTTTAGGAATTTTATTATTAATTTTTATTTGCAGGTCACAGAAGTGGGGGCTGATGCAATTAATTGTGTTCAAGGGCGGTATTTCTTTTCTAATTTTACTGATTCCTTTTTCAAATGGTAAGAGTCAATTAGATGAAAAATCTGCAAGACGAATTCTATATTTATCATTACTCCCGTCTATCTACTATATTTTAATCATGTTTTATCAATTGAGAACATAATCATAATAGGATTGAAATAATAAAAAACTAGGGTTTATTCTAGTTTTTTGTTACAATAGAAGGTGAAGAAATCAAGGAGAGAGTTAAATGACCATATCAGTTGTAGTCCCATGTTTTAACGAAGAAGAATCGATTCCATTATTTTATGAAGAGATGGAACGAGTTCGGATCTCCATGGGAGAAGAATTTGAATATATTTTTATTAATGATGGGTCTTCTGATAAAACCTTAGATGTTTTACGTGAACTCAATCTCTTGAATCCTTGTGCCCATTATCTATCTTTTTCACGTAACTTTGGAAAGGAAGCTGCTTTATATGCTGGCCTTCAATATGCTACAGGAGATTATGTGACCGTTATGGATGTGGACCTACAAGATCCGCCAGAGTTATTGATTGAAATGAAGCAGAAATTGGATCAGCAGTCAAATCTGGACTGTGTCGGAACCCGTCGGGTGACCCGTGATGGGGAACCACCGATTCGTTCTTTCTTTGCACGGATGTTTTATAAATTGATCAATAAGATCAGCCAAGTGGAAATGGTCGACGGAGCGCGTGATTTCCGTTTGATGCGTCGTCCGATGGTCGATGCGATTCTCGAATTATCTGAGTATAATCGATTTTCTAAAGGGATTTTTGCTTGGGTTGGATTTGAGACTGAGTATTTAGAGTATAAAAATGTCGAGCGAGTGGCCGGAGAGACCTCTTGGAATTTTTGGTCTCTCTTCAAATATTCTATTGAGGGGATTGTTAATTTTTCAGACGCACCTTTAAATATTGCCTTTATCGGTGGACTTTTGTCATGGATTTTAGCTTTTATAATGATGGTCTTGATCGTAATTCGAACTCTAGTATTTGGAGATCCAACTTCTGGATGGCCCTCCCTCATGACTGTAATTCTCTTTCTTGGAGGATTCCAATTGCTAACCATTGGAATTTTGGGTAAATATATTGGTAAAATCTTTTTAGAAACTAAGAATCGACCAGTCTATGTCATCAAAGAGAAAAGCAAGTAAAAAGCAGAAAACTTCTGCTTTTTTTGCTATAATGATAGGGATAAAGCAATTGAAAGGAATCTACCATGATTTTAATTACAGGAGCAAATGGGCAACTTGGTACAGAGCTTCGCCATTTGTTGGATGAACGAAATGAAGAATATGTAGCCGTTGATGTGGCTGAAATGGATATCACAAATGCAGAAAAAGTAGACGAGGTATTCGCAGAAGTGAAGCCAACCCTAGTCTACCACTGTGCTGCCTATACAGCTGTCGATGCTGCTGAAGATGAAGGAAAAGAGTTGGACTATGCCATCAACGTGACTGGTACAGAGAATGTAGCAAAAGCGTCTGAAAAGCACGGGGCAACCTTGGTCTATATCTCAACGGACTACGTTTTTGATGGTGAAAAACCAGTTGGACAAGAATGGGAAGTAGACGATCAACCGGATCCACAGACAGAGTACGGTCGTACCAAGCGTATGGGAGAAGAGTTGGTTGAAAAGTATGTTTCTAACTTCTATATCATCCGTACAGCTTGGGTTTTCGGGAACTACGGTAAAAACTTTGTCTTCACCATGCAAAACCTTGCCAAGACTCACAAAACACTTACAGTCGTTAATGACCAACATGGTCGTCCAACCTGGACACGTACCCTTGCTGAATTCATGACATATTTGGCTGAAAACCGTAAGGAATATGGTTATTATCATTTGTCAAACGATGCAGCAGAAGATACAACTTGGTATGACTTTGCAGTTGAAATCCTCAAAGATATGGATGTAGAAGTGAAGCCAGTGGATTCCAGCCAATTCCCAGCTAAGGCGAAACGCCCACTTAACTCAACGATGAGCTTGGCAAAAGCGAAAGCAACAGGATTTGTCATTCCAACTTGGCAAGATGCCTTAAAAGAATTTTATAAACAAGAAGTGAAATAATTAAAATGGAAAGATGGTGCGAAACCATCTTTTCATTCGGTAATACAATAAGGGGATTTATGAAAGAGCGAAAACTAAATATAGATATACTAAAATGTATTGCAATAGTATTTGTAGTATCTGTGCATTTTTTTCTTCATACCAATTATTATGGTCGTTCCTATACTTATAAAAGTATATTTTTATCATCTTTTATTTGGATGATTTTTATGACCTGTGTTCCTATATTTATCATGACTACAGGTTATTTAATGAAAGATAAGACTTATAGTAAAACTTACTTTATAAAATTACTACCAGTAATTGGAATTTACTGTCTTGCTGCTTCTATCTATACTTTTTTCGACGTTAGAGTTATTAATATAGATTATCTTGGTAAGTTACTAGTAAATATATTTTCCTTTAGCCACTATGCATGGTATGTAAATATGTATATTGGGTTATATCTAATAATTCCATTTTTAAATGCAGGTTTCAAATCATTTAATAATCGTAGAAATCAAGCTATTGCATTAGGTGTTCTAGTATTATTAACTGTTATCCCGGCTACTCTTTCATTGTTTAATAACAATAAGCAAATTTTTATGATTTTATCGCACCTAATTCCTGATTATTGGAAAGGACTCTGGCCTATTACATATTATCTTGTTGGTGCTTTTATTGCTTCTTTTAAGAAGAGGTCGACCATTAAAGAACTTTTTGTAGTCATTTTAATTCTTGATGTATTAAGCGTTTTGGGATTATCAGCGATATCAGAATCTAGTTTTGGGATAGAATACGGTGTTCTTCCAGTATTTCTATTGTCTTCATTAATCTTTTATTCAGTTATTCAACTACGAGTCGATATTAAAAATGAGTGGCTACAAAAAGTTGTTTTATTTATCTCTAAGAACACTCTTCCTATTTATTTACTATCTGTGATAGGAGATTTATATTGGTATCCTAAAATAGTTGAGAAATGGGGAGATTTTGCAAGCATCTTACCAAAATTTCCTTTGATTGTTTTCTTTTTGTTATGTCAATCCATATTAATAACATACTTATTATTAAATGTTCTAAAATATATACAAACTTTATTTAACAATCTAACAATTAAAAGTAGTAAATAAAATGCTAATTGAAAAAAATCTATGTATATTCTTTATTAACAATGTAGTATCAAAGTATTTTTTTCGATATAACTATAAGCCTTCTCTCTTTAAAAATAGTATTATATAATGAAGAGAAAGTAATTTGTAGGAGAAATTATGATTTCAAAGGATAAAGTTTCGGTTAAAAGTAGTAGACTTAAAAAAATTAATATTTCAAATCAAGACTCATTAAATGTTTCTACAAAACAAAATTATGTTTGGAACTTATTTGGAACAGCTTCTTCGTCGTTAATTTCAGTTATACTGTTACTTTTTGCTTCAAGATTACTTGATTCACATAATTCAGATATTTTTAGTATTGCATATGCTTTGGGGCAACAATTTTTTGTTTTAGGATATTTCCAGATACGTAATATGCAATCTACTGATATTCAGGAAAAATATTCATTTAGGTCTTATCATAATACGCGGATTGTAACAATAATAATGATGATAATAGCTTCTGTTGGATATGTATTTATTCAGGGGTATGATTTTTATAAATCTGCAATAATATTACTGTTGGTATTATATCGTGCAATAGATGCTTATTCTGACGTTTTCCAAGGATACTTTCAGCAAAAAAATCGTTCTGATCTTGCAGGGAAAGTCCAATTTTATCGAAGTTGGATTTGTATAATAGTCTTTGGATTTAGTTTGTTACTGACGAAATCATTAATGATTTCTAGTATCGTTATCTGTTTGATAAATTTATTACTTACAGTTATCTTAGATTATAGAATTTCAATTAGGAATTTCAATACAAGTTTTTCCCCTTCATTAGCAAAAGATTTGAGTAGTATATTTTCTATTTTAAGAGAAGCATTTCCTTTATTTCTAAATGGTTTTTTAATTACCTACGTCTATAATGAAGCTAAGATTGATATTGATTTGCTTTTAACCCAGGGACATTTTTCCAATGGTATTCAGCGAGACTTTAATGTGTTGTTTATGCCTGTCTTTGTTTTATCCCTTTTATTTTTTATTTTAAGACCTTTGACGACGCAATTATCGATTTATTGGTATGAACAGAAATATGAGTTGTTTTTTAAGCAAATTCGTCTCTTGTTTGTTGTTATGACAGCTTTAGGGGTAATCATTATTGGTCTAGGTTATCTAATAGGTACAGAGATACTAGGTATAGTCTACGGAACATCCCTGGTAGAATATAAAGTGCCTTTTGCAATTCTTCTGGCGGGAGGTATTCTTAATGTGTTGGCACTTGTTATTGATATCGTTATGACAATTTTTAGAAAGCAGGCCTATCTTGTCATTGCATACATTGCTACCTTTATTGTGGCCAAATTTATCACAATACCATTTGTAAAGGGAGAAGGTATTTTGGGTGCATCATTGTCATTTTTTATTTCAATGATTATCTTTTTTAGCACTAGCATAATAATTTATATTTGGGTAAACAATAACGATAAAAGAAAGAGAAGTTAATGAATATTCTATTTACGTTAAATAACGCTTTTGTTCCTCAAGTTGCAACATGTATGTGTTCAATTTTTGAGAATAATAAATCAATGGATGAGATTAATATTTATTTACTAAATACCGATATATCTGAGGCTAATAAATCAAAACTACAAGAATTCACTAAACTTTATGGTCGTTCAGTTCATTTTATTACTCTACCTAATCTGAGGAGTCTGATAGATTTTGATTTTGATACAAATGGTTGGTCCCCAATTGTGTTATCACGCCTTTTAGTTGACAAGCTTTTACCAGAAGATATCGATAGAATTTTGTATTTAGATGGTGATACTTTGGTATTGGAGAGTCTGGAATCTCTTTGGAAATTAGATATGGGTAACCGTTCAATCGGAATGGGGCCGGAATCTACAGTTGACGCAGGACGAAGAGAATTTTTAGGTTTGGAAAAACAAATGTATTGTAACGCTGGGGTCCTACTTATTAATTTGGAGAAGTGGAGAGAGCGTAAACTCGGAGAGAAAGTTCTAGAATATTATAAAAAACATGATGGTAATCTTTTTGCTAACGATCAAGATGCAATTAATGGATCTTTAAAGGATGACATTTATGTTTTTTCTCCAAAATATAATTTCTTCAATATTTACTTCTTTTACCCTTATAAGGTGTTAAAAAAACTTTCTTTACCTGCTGAGTTTATTAGTAAAAAAGAGTTGCAAGAATCTATTAAAGAGCCAGTTATTGTTCATTATCTGGGAGAAGAACGTCCTTGGAGAAGGGGAAATACCCATAAACTAAGAAAGCAATATCTTTATTATTTTGAAAAGACACCTTGGTCTGAAACTCCTATGGAAACAGGTTGGGAATTATACTTTATTTGTTTTAGGACATTTAATATAATTATGAAACCTTTTCCAATGTTGAGATATAAGATTATTAACTCGCTGATACCGGCATTTATGAAATACCGAAAAAAACAGCTCAAAAAAAATAAAAGATAGACGTTAAAAACAGAAAGAATTAGAATACATGAAAGTATTAATGATAATTCCTGCCTACAATGAGGAGGAAAGTATTTTCGATACGGTAACGAGCATCTTGAATTACCGCAAGAAGGTTGATTTTGATTTGGACTATGTGGTTATCAATGATGGATCAACAGATATGACAAAACAAATTCTTGAAGAGAACCATTTTAATGCTGTTCATCTCGTGATGAATCTTGGAATCGGTGGTGCGGTTCAAACAGGATATAAATATGCACTGGCGCATGATTACGATGTTGCTGTTCAGTTTGATGGTGATGGTCAGCATGATATCGAATCCCTGTCAGATTTGCTAGAACCAATTAGAAAAAACGAAGCAGACTTAGTTATTGGATCTCGTTTTGTTGGTGATGTTAAATCAGAATTTCAGACAACTTTTATGAGACGCTTTGGTATAGGAGTTATTTCTAACTTGATTAAGTGGACAACAGGTCAAAGGGTCTTAGATACAACTTCGGGATATCGATTAGCTGACAAAGTTGTGATCAAACAATTTGCTAGACGTTACCCAATCAAGTATCCAGAACCTGAAACAATTGTTCATATTTTGAAACGTAAATATAAAGTTGTGGAAAAACCTGCTAATATGTTTGAACGGACAGGTGGCGTATCCTCAATCACCCCTATCAAGTCTATTCGTTACATGCTTGAAGTATGTTCATCAATTTTAATCGCAGCCTTTATGAGGGAGAGTGAATAATGTCAGTATTATCTATTGTTATGTTGGTAGCTTCAATCTTTTTCCTTTATCTAGTCATCAGAAATATCAACAAAAATAATATCCTATTTGAACAGGCATTCATGTGGATTGTAATCAGTTTTTTCATGATTATTATTTCCATTTTCGATGTCATTCCTGATTATTTTGCTAGATTACTTGGGTTTGAATTGACATCGAATTTTTTACTATCGCTAGCTATATTTTTCCTTTTAGTTATTTCTTTTTTACAAACTATGACCTTATCGAAACAGAAAGAGAAGATGAAACATTTGGTTCAAGAGTTGTCTATTTTAAAAAGCCATATAGAAATGAAAGAGGAGAAGAATGAAAGATAATCACACCTGGGTGATTTGTGCATATGGAGAAAGCGAATACTTAGAAGCCTGTATTCAATCCTTGAAGAAACAAACCCTCCAATCACAGATTATCTGTTACAGTTCAACACCACTGAATTCGATACAGGAACTTTGTCAGCGTTATGATATTCCTTTTTATACGAAGCAAGGTGGAGGAATTGGCAAGGATTGGAACAATGCTATGTCTTTTGTAGAGACAAAGTTTGCTACCATTGCACATCAAGACGATTATTATGAGCCAGAGTATGCTGAGAAAGTTTTGGCTAAGATGGAAAAGCATACGGATGTACTAATTGGGTATTCTGATTATTTTGAAGAAAAAGATGGCCATAGAATTCCTGCGAATACAAATCTGAAGATTAAGTCATTAATGTTAAAAACCATGAATCTTTTTCCAGCAAGTCATTTCTGGCGTAACCGTGTGATGGCCTTTGGAAATCCGATTTGTTGTCCAGCAGTTACTTATAATCGAGAAAATTTGAAGAATTTTTATTTTGATGAAGCAATGAGGGTGAGTTTAGATTGGTACGCATGGTATAAGATTAGTGAGTATAATGGTCGTTTTGCTTATGTATCTGACAAACTTATGTGCCACCGTATCCATGAAGAGTCTGAAACATCAAAAACCATCGCTGACAATACTCGTAGTAAAGAAGACCTATACATGTACCAACTCTTCTGGCCTAATTGGATCGCCAAGTTGCTAATGAGACAATATGTGAAGAGTCAAAAGACGAATAATTGATGGAGAAATAAAAATAGATGAAAAATAATATCGTTAATAGAGTCAAACCTTATTTGATCATGATAGTGTTTTCACTTGTTTTTATTTTTCCTTTTTTGTTTTCAAAAGGAAGTTTATATGGTGATAATTTACATTTTCACTTGGATAGAATGCTAGGCTTGTCAAATATTTTTGATAGTCCAATTAATTTTAAAACATTCTACAATAGTGGTCAGGGGATTAATTTCTTTTACCCATTTTTAATCTACTATCCTTTTTATATAATTTTTAGTTTTGTTCATAGTATATGGTTTTCGTGGTACATTTATCTGTTTATCATAACATTTATAACATTATCTATTTCTTTTTACTCAGCAACTAGTGTTTCAAATTCAAAAATTGTCGGTTACTTATTTGCAATTATATATACATTTAGTACATATCGTAGTTATAATATTCTAATTAGGTTTGCCACAGGTGAAATTTTAGCTATGGCGTTTTTACCCCTGATATTTGCAGGAGCATACCAAGTTTTTAAAGGTGATTATAAAAAATGGCCGATGCTATCTATTGGTATGACTTTGCTTGTTTACTCTCATTTATTATCTGTTTTTATAGCTACCTTTTTACTTACAATTTTCCTTTTCATTTTTTTGATTTGTGCTGATGAGAGAAAAAAGCGAATAATTGCTCTTATAAATTCAGTATTATCTTGTACTTTGATGTCATTATTTCAAATAGTTCCTCTGATTGAACAAATTCTATTTACGAAGTTGTCTTCCCCAGTTACTTTTCCATTAAATAATCAACTGTTTAATTTTAAACAGTTGATTATGGTTAACTTAGCCAATCAATTAGATAAGCAAGTTGGGCTTGTTCTTTTTATTTCTGTAGTGGTTATCTGTATTAGATTTCGATATATAGAAAAAATGTGGCGTATACTTTTTGTAATTAGCTTATGTTTACTTTTAGTTACTACTTGTTTAGTGAATTGGGAGAAATTCCCTTTAGCCTTGCTCAAAGTAATACAATTTCCGTGGCGTTTAAATGGCTTTACAACAGTATTTTTATCTTATTTATTAGCTGTTGTTCTTTTAAAATTAAAGAAATATATTTATGTTTCGTTTATTATTCTAGCCATATTTATGAATACTTTTAGTGTGATGAAGACATGTAACTTTCTTGCTGAAGAGCCAGTTAAAGTTGCTTTTAGAGAATTATCAAAGAGGAATGATTATTATAAATTAACACATTCTGTGTTTGTTCCGGATTATACAAATGAAATAAGTGAAGGAACTAAAACAAATATTATGCCAGAGGATCCAAGGTGGAGAGTTGTTCAACACGAAATCTATCTAGGTAAACAGTTGGTTAATAGTGAACAGAGTATTTATTCAGCTAGTACCGCTACCTTCCAGTTTACTAATAGTCAAAACAAAACAGAAATAGCTTACCTTCCAGTTTATTATTATAAAGGTCAAAAAGTATATTTAGATGGTCAAAAAGTATTGAGTTCGTTAAGTGAATGGTCTTCGACTGCTGTAGAAGTCCCACCGGGAACTCATATCTTAAGAGTGACTTATTCCTATACTTTGTTAGCTAAACTTTCATTTATTATTTCACTATTGTCGACATTTATATTTTTATTAATTTATATAAGGACTAAAACAAAAAAATATTTTATAAATGAATGACACAGAAAATCAATATAAAGCAGAATCGATCTGCTTTTTTTACTCAATATTAAGAGGACTTTTTCTTTTTTGAATAAACTATAGTATAATTAAAGTAGTATGCACTTTCAAAGATTAATCTAACTAATAATCTTTGAAGCTTAGTAATATTAGTAATTATCAGATACTAATTGAAATTTTATTAAACAAACTGGATGGAAAAATGAATGATTTAATATCAGTAGTTGTAACATGTTACAACCATGAAAATTATATTGAACAATGTTTGCGAAGCATTTTTAACCAAACCTATCGAAACATTGAATTAATTGTTCTTGATGATGGTTCGACAGACAGTTCTAACCAAATTATCCAAGAGGTTTTGAAGGAATCACCTTTTGAGACAAGATTTGAAACTCATGAAAATCTTGGGGTAGTAAAGAATCGAAATTTAGGACTCGAGCTTATTCGAAGTGATTACTTGCTATTTGTAGATAGTGATAATTACCTTGATGAAGATTATGTGGAACAGTTGTACAGTAAGTTGGTGGAAACAAATGCTGACATCGTTTACTGTGATCTTTTTAACCCAGAAAAAGAAGAGTTCTACCTCAAAAGCCGTGAATTTGACCTAATTGCATTTCTAAATGCTAGTTTTATTGATAACTGTTCTTTGATTCGTAGAAGTATTATTGGAAAAGCTTGTTATGATGAGAAGTTAAATCGAAAAAAGCTTGAAGATTATGACTTCTTATTGAACTTGATTATTAATAACGGTGCTAAAGCAATTTATAAGCCAAATACTAAGCTTAATTATCGTGTCTTTGAAACAGGATCAATTTCTGGACGTGACTCCGTTCGCTACCATTATGAAATCTATCTTGACATTCTAGAGAAATATCTTGATAAGATTCCTCATGAAATATACAAAGCAGTTTGTGATAACCTCATGGTTTTGGAAGAGCGGTTGGATAGCTTGATTAAACATCACGATGAAGTAACAGACTATGTTAACCGCTTGAAAAAAGAACGTGATCAACTTGAACGAAGAAAATATACGCAGTCTAAACAACTGAAAGACGCTCAAGAAGAAATTGAGCTTATCCGAAGTTCGCTGTCATATCGTTTGGGGAACGCCCTTATTACTCCAATCAAGACAGTAGGAGTAATTGCTAAGAATCCCAAAGCTATTAAAGGTTATTTGAGAGCTTTAAAAGTCAAAGTTGTGCAGCTACGTCGTCGTATGACACCACTTAAGGTTCGTCAGTTACGCCGTCTTAGAAATAGTCAACGCTCTGCCTTATCATATAATGGTAAAAAAGTGCTGGTTTATGTTATTTTTGAGTCTGAAGCTCGTCTTCAAGAATATAAATTACGTTTCTTGCAAGCCCTGTCTCCATTAGTAGATGATGTTATTATTGTTGTGAATGGCCACCTTCATGAAGATGACATCAATACTCTCGATACTTATGGTCGAGTTTTAACTCGTGACAATAAAGGATACGACACTGCAGCCTTTAGAGAAGGAATTTTTGCCTTTGGTAAGGACAAGCTTAAGGATTACGACCAGCTCCTCTTGGTGAATGATACCAATATTGGTCCGATGAGAGATTTGTCTCAAGTATTCAAGGAAATGGCTGATAAGCAACTAGATTTCTGGGGGATTTCCTTTGGCGAAGAACAAGAAGATGTTACTAAGGAGAATCCTTATGGTTATATTCCTAAACATCTTCAATCTTATTTCTTAGTTATTGAAAAGCTTATGCTAAATGATGATGCCTTTTATGAGTACTGGACGCATTTGACGGATACAGATTCTCGTGATAAGGCGATTGGTCGACATGAGACACGTTTTACCAAGCATTTTGCTGATTTGGGTTATCGTTTCGATGCGGTCGTGCAAGAATACGAAGATTCTGCCATGTATATTCACCCACTTAAGATGCTCAAAGCAGGTAGCCCTTTGGTGAAATACACAGCTCTGAAAAATTATGATGAAGACCAGTTCTTGTGGCAAGGTCTGGATCGTGATTCAGAAGTCCCTGACTTGTTGGACTTTGTTGCAGAAAAAACGGATTACCCTGTGGCAATCTTGGAAGATATTGTAAATAAATTTAAGACTGTTCCACGTGATCAATATATTCTATTGATTGATGGGGTTGAAAATATTATTCCGCAATGTACCCGTTATCGTGTCTTGAACAAGGCAGAACAATTACGCAAACATGGCTTTGCAGTCAAAGTTGTTAACCTATCTGATTTCCAATTATCGGTGGCTCAAAATGCTAGTCACATCATTATCTACCGTTCCCCAATATCACCTGAACTTTTGCGTCTCTGTCATTTGGCTAAGGAATATGGAAAACCTGTCTTCTTTGATATTGATGATTTAGTCTTTGATACGGTTTATACAGATCAATTGAGTTATACGCAGGGGTTGAATTCGGTTGAAAAAGGAAACTATGATGCAGGTGTTCGAAATTATGGCTATATGCTAGAAAACTGTGATGGTGCCATTACTTCAACTAACCAGTTGCAGGAGGAGTTGTATAAGTACCAAAGTAAGGTTTTACTTAATCGTAACTTGGCTTCTGATGAATTAATCGCTATTAGTAGTCAATATATCAAAGATTACTCTCAAACATCTAATATTGTTAAGATTGGTTATTTCTCTGGTTCAATTAGTCATAATGAGAATTTTGAATTGATTAAACCAGCTATTAAGCAACTGCTTACAAAATATAGCAATGTCCAATTACATATTGTCGGGATTCTCGATATCCCTCAGGATATGAAGCCCTTTGAAAATCAAATTGTAACTCACGATTATGTGGACTGGGATAAATTGCCTGCCTTGATTAGTGAGGTTGATATTAACCTAGCACCGCTTGTAGATTCTATCTTTAACCGTGCGAAGTCAGAGATTAAGTGGATTGAAGCTGCCTTGGTGAAGGTACCAACAGTAGCAAGCAAGATAGGAGCTTTCTCAGATACGGTTGTTGATGGTGAAACAGGATTGTTGGCTACTGATGAACAGTGGTTCGACAAGCTTGAAGACTTGGTTTTATCTCCAGAATTAAGACAGAAAATTGCAGATGCTGCTTATCGGGCTGTTCTTGAAAACTGTACCTTAAGCAAGAAAGATGATATGGTGACTTATTTTGAACAAAAATAAACAAATAAAAGTTGAAAATTTATTTTTCATCTTAGCAACGATTTTTATTTTTTCATTTATGTTAGTATTTCCAATTAATCGTGTGCCAGACGAAACAAACCACGCGCGTATGACTTGGGAAACTGTCCACAAACCAACTCTACAGTCCTTTAAATGGATGAACGAGATTTCGAGTGATGCTCATGTAAACCCTACTGACTATGAAAAGGTTCTTAATAAAAAACTTGATATGGAAAAAGAACCGTATCAAGTCACTCTAAACCTTAAATCTCTTTCCTTCCTTCCTCAGTTGGTTGGTATGACATTGGGAAGTTTGATAAAGCCAACAGTAGGCATGATAATCTATATGGGCAGAATTTTTAATGCCTTAGCTTATATTATAGGTGTTTTTTGTTTAATTAAATATTTTAAATATGGTAAACTAGCTCTATTCTTTATTTCGTTACAACCAATAATGGTTCAACAAGCATCTTCTTTATCTTATGATGTAATGAATTATTTAGAAATCATGCTAGCAATCGGTTTTATAACGAATCTAGCATACAAAAAGACTTTTTCAAATAAAGATGGATTTTTATTAGTACCTATATCGTTATTGCTTTTAGCTACTAAACCAAATAACTTTTTATTACTATGTCTTATTCCGTTTATACCATTAAATTTTGAAGGTGTCTTTAGTTTTTTAAATACGCCCTTAAGAGTGATTAAACAGACTATTTCAAAATTTAAGTATGTGTTTTATTTAGTTCTATTACTTGCAATCTTCGCTGTTCTATATTATTTAATGAGAGATAACGGTGGAGTAATCCACTACATTCGAGTGTTGTCGAATACATTATTAAAACAACATATGAACGGTGACCTAAATACTATTTTGACAATAGGTATGTTTGGTTATTTTGGGAATTTCACTATTCAGCTTCCATTATGGCTTATTTTTGTAAATATTTGCGTATTATTTCTTATATTTTTATCAAGCGAAGAATACTTCTTCACTAAAGATTTTGCAACGGTCTCTTCATTATTGTTTCCAATACAAGTGCTTGCCACTGTAACGGTCATGTATCTACAATGGACACCTATAGTGTTAGGAAAAGGGGCGAATATTTCTGTTGGAAGCCAGGGGAGATATTTCACTCCATTTCTCATCTTATTTTTGCCCATAATTGCAAATTTAGGTAACCTTAAAATGAAACAGCATAAGTTGCTAACTATTACTGTAGTTACCTTATTATTCAATTATCTGATTTCTCTTTACTTATTAATTCCATTTTATTGGGTATTTTAGGAGTTGCGATGACTAAAACAATTTTATTTATTTCACCTACTGGAACAATGGATAATGGCGCCGAAATTTCAATTTTTAATTTAATGAAATTTTTAGTTAGTAAAGGCTTTCGAGTCTTAAACGTTTTCCCTGATTATCGTGTACCAGTTCAAAAAAATTATTTGGAGCAGATGAAGAAAGCTGGAATTCAAGCTATTGGTATTCCAGCAGTTAAGTGGTGGTGGGAAGAAGCTCCAGGTGGATTACCTGGGACACATTATCAGCGAGTAAAAAGTTACGAGGATAATATTAAAAGAATTCGAGAGATTTTGAATCAGAATAAAGTTGATTTAGTTATTAGTAATACAGCTAATGTCTTCCAAGGAGCTTTAGCTGCAGCTGAAGAAAATATTCATCATTTTTGGTTAATTCATGAATTCCCTGAGGGAGAATTTGGTTATTATAAAGAAAAACTTGAATTTATTGAATATTATTCTGATCAAATTTTTGCTGTGTCTGGTTCTTTGCAAAAGGAATTATCACAATTATTAACTGATAAGAATATTTTAAGTTTTATACCATACTCTGAAATAAGTGGTACAAATTTAAAAACCTCTAATTCTCATAGGATTATTCAGATTGGAAGAATAACTGAGAATAAAAATCAGTTGGAATTAATCAAAGCTTATCACAATTTAAATATTTCAAATATTCCATTGATATTTATTGGTGCAGAAGATGAAGAATATGCAAAAAGATGTAAAGATTATGTAAAAAATAATGGCATTCAAAATGTTCATTTCATAGGTTTTCTTGAAAAACCTTGGGAATTTTTAACAGATAAAGATATATGTGTATTTACATCAAAAATAGAAACGTTTGGAATGGTATATATTGAAGCACTAATAAATAGCATTCCAACAATTGTATCGAATAACAAGGGATATAGATCTGTTAAAGACCTCTTTATACAAGGAGAAATGTACTGCTTGGGTGATATACCTGATTTATCAAGACATATCTTAAATTTATTGACAAATTTTTCTATGAAGAAAAATGAAATGGTACAAAATAAAGAAAAAATAACAGCAATATATAATTTAGAAACTGCTTATAAGTGTATATTGAAACATGTAAATGAGGATGTAGAGATTAATGTAAAGGAAAAAGATAAATTTTTAAATATTAAGGGTGTAAAATCATCTAAAATTGATGTATTTAAAAATTTTATTAAAAAATTATTTGTATTAAAAAAGTTATAGAATGATTGCAGACAAATACCGTCACTACAAATGGTTATACAAGCTTTCCTTAAAATGGTATAATTGAACAGACTGTAAATTATTAGAAAGGGAATATTATGCAACACGTTTTTATTATCGGAAGTCGTGGTCTTCCGGCTCAATATGGCGGTTTTGAGACTTTTGTGGACCAATTGGTCTCCCATCAAGTGTCTTCGGAAATCCAGTACCATGTTGCTTGCCTTTCTAATGATCAAGCCTATCATCATTTTGACTACAAGGGTATCGATTGTTTTACGATTAAAGCCCCGAAAATTGGGCCTGCGCGTGTCATCGCCTACGATATGATGGCCATCAACTATGCCTTGAAGGTCGTTAAGAAACAAGGAATTGAACAGCCGATTTTTTATGTTTTAGGCAATACAATTGGAGCTTTTGTGGCGCCTTTTGCGCGTAAGATCCATAAGATGGGTGGACGATTCTATATCAATCCAGATGGACTGGAGTGGAAGCGGGCCAAGTGGGCTAAACCGATTCAAGCCTATCTCAAGTATTCTGAAAAAATCATGACACGCCACGCTGACTTGGTAATTTCAGACAACCCAGGTATTGAGTCCTATATCAAGGAAGCCTATCCTTGGTCCAAGACGACCTATATTGCCTATGGGACGGACTTGTCTCCGACCAGCCTGACCAGTCAGGATAATAAGGTCCGAGAATTCTATCAGAAATGGCAGACACAGGAGAAGAACTATTACTTGATCTTGGGCCGCTTTGTGCCAGAAAATAATTATGAGACTGCCATTCGTGAATTTATGACCTCTTCCAGCAAGCGGGATTTGGTGATCATTTGTAATCATGAAGGCAATCCCTATTATGAAGAACTCCGTGCTCGAACAGGATTCGATCAGGATCCTCGCGTTAAGTTTGTAGGAACGGTTTATGACCAAGACCTCTTGAAGTATATCCGTAAAGAAGCCTTTGCTTATATCCATGGTCATGAAGTGGGCGGAACCAATCCGGGTCTCTTAGAGGCTCTTGCTCACACGGATCTGAATTTAGTTTTAGGAGTCTCCTTTAACCAAACAGTTGCCAAGGACACAGCTCAATATTGGACCAAAGAAGCTGGGAATTTGGCGCATTTAATCAACCAGGTTGATTCTTTAGAAGATGTATCTGAATGGGGTCAATTAGCTAAAACCAATATGAAGCAAAACTTTACCTGGGAAAAAATTGTAGGTGAGTACGAGGAATTATTCTTATCATGAAAGTAAATATCTTGTTGTCCACCTATAATGGTGAACAGTATCTAAAAGAGCAGGTCAAAAGTATTCAAGACCAGACTTATCAAGACTGGCAACTCTTGATCCGAGATGATGGGTCAACTGACGATACGGTAAAGATTATTCAAGAATTGGTGGCCCAGGATGAGCGTATCTGCTTTGTCAATCAAGGAGCCATCGTAAATCTGGGTGTCATCAAGAGCTTCCATGCCCTCTTGAAATATGAAAAAGCTGATCTTTATTGCTTCAGTGATCAAGATGATGTCTGGCTTCCTGAAAAAATTGCTCTTCAAGTAGCAGAAGCGTCCAAGCACCCTCAAGAAGTCCCTTTGCTGGTCTACACAGATTTAAAAGTGGTCGATGAAAACTTGAACGTGCAACATGAGAGTATGATTCGCACCCAGTCTGATCATGCCAATACAGAACTGATTCAAGAGCTGACGGAAAATACGGTAACTGGTGGTGTAGCCATGATTAACCACGCGTTGGCTGACTTATGGACAGGCCAAGAAAAACATGCGCTTCTCATGCATGATTGGTATTTAGCCTTGCTGGCAACTGCTTTTGGAAAGCTCATCTATATCGATCAGCCGACAGAATTGTACCGGCAGCACAGTAGCAATGTTCTGGGTGCTCGAACCCTTAGGAAACGGTTTAAAAATTGGGTTCGCCCTCATATTCTGTTTGCTAAGTATTGGAAGCTCATTGAATCCAGTCAAGAACAAGCAAAAAATTTATTGGAACTGCCAGTCAGCCCCCAAAATAAAGAAATTATTGAAAACTTTGTGACCATTATGGACGTTCCACTGAAAGAACGTCTGAGACGGATTCGTCAGTATGGTTATCGCAAGAACAGGGCTTTTCACACGTGTGTGTTCACGACCTTGATTTTAACAAAGTTTGCATTTAGAGGTGGAAAATAATGTTTGATGTTTTTAGTCAGAAAAATCGAATTTTATTACGAGAATTAATCAAAACAGACTTTAAATTACGCTATCAAGGCTCAGCTATTGGCTACCTTTGGTCAATTCTGAAACCCTTGATGATGTTTAGTATCATGTATGTGGTATTTGTTCGATTCTTAAGATTTGATGATGGAACTCCGCACTACGCAGTTGGATTGCTTTTGTCGATGATTTTTTGGAGCTTTTTTACAGAAGCGACAAATATGGGGATGTTGTCTATTGTTTCAAGAGGCGATTTGTTGAGAAAGTTGAATTTTCCAAAACAGACTATTGTTGTTTCATCGGTACTAGGAGCAGCTATCAACTTCTCGATTAATTTATTAGTTGTGTTCACTTTCGCCTTGATTAATAATGTCTCATTTGGGATTCATACTCTTGTTATCATTCCTTTATTTATTGAGATTTTGTTTCTTTCCTTAGGCTTTGCTTTTATCCTATCGGCTCTATTTGTTAAATACCGTGATATAGGTCCAGTTTGGGAAGTAGTGCTACAGGCTGGAATGTATGCGAGTCCAATTATTTATTCAATTACATATTTATTACAACGAAATCATACTGATGTTGCAAAACTATTGATGATGAACCCAATTGCACAAATTTTGCAAGATATGCGTCACTATATTATTGATCCAGTCAACCCTCGAGGTTGGGAGTTATTTGATAATAAGTTAATTGCATGTATTCCATATTGTATTCCAATAGTTGTATTTATTATTGGAGTTATTGTATTTAACAGAAATTCTAAACGATTTGCGGAGATTTTATAATGTCAAGTAATATTGCAGTTAAAGTTGACCATGTCAGCAAATACTTTAAGTTACCAACTGAATCGACTCAAAGTTTACGAACAACTTTAGTAAACCGATTTAGGGGGATTAAGGGTTACAAAAAACAAGAAGTTTTACGTGACATTTCTTTTGAAGTTGAAAAAGGAGATTTCTATGGTATTGTAGGACGAAATGGTTCTGGAAAATCTACTCTATTAAAAATTATTTCTGAAATTTATGTGCCAGAAAAAGGCACAGTCACTATCGATGGGAAACTGGTGTCCTTTATTGAGCTTGGAGTGGGCTTTAATCCAGAACTGACAGGTCGGGAAAATGTCTATATGAATGGAGCCATGCTGGGCTTCTCAACAACTGAGATTGATGCCATGTATGATGACATTGTAGACTTTGCCGAGTTGCATGAATTCATGAACCAGAAACTCAAGAACTACTCATCAGGGATGCAGGTTCGTTTAGCCTTTTCGGTTGCCATTAAGGCTCAAGGGGATATCTTGATTTTGGATGAGGTTCTAGCGGTTGGAGACGAGGCTTTTCAACGTAAGTGTAATGATTACTTTATGGAACGCAAAAAATCAGGTAAGACGACAATTCTTGTTACCCATGATATGAATGCTGTAAAAAAATATTGTAATAAGGCTGTTTTAATTGAAAATGGGTTAGTTAAAGTAGTTGGAAATCCTGATGATGTTGCAAATCAATATAGTTATGATAATGCAGCAAATCAAAAAGTTTCAAATGATGATGTTACAATTGAGGATGTAGCTGTAAGCAATTTAAATATAAAATTGCTTTCGAATAAAATGTCAAGTCCTGAAGATCCCATTGAGTTTGAGGTGTCATATGATGTTAATCAGGACATAAAAACTTACATAGCTTTCTCGCTAACTGAAATTGATCGCGGTCTTTGGGTATATAATGATAATTCTTTAGATTTATTAACTGATGGAAAAGGGAGGAAGAGTTTCCGCTATTCTTGTAGTTTATCAAGCTTGAATGATATCAAATTAAAACTTCAAGTTTCAGTAAGAGATAGTTCGAATACAATGCTTGCATTTGCAAAGGGAGATAATTCACCTATAATTTTATTAAATCGAACAGATATTTTAGATGATGATTTGTCAGCGAAAGATTCTGCTACCGGATTATTGCAAAGGAATGGGAAATGGGAGACGATGTAGATGAATAGAATTCTACTTTATGTTCACTACAATAAGTCTGATGATTTAAGTAGTCATGTTTTATATCAATTGGAAAAACTTTCCCCACTTTTTTCGCGTATTCTATTGATATCGAATAGTTGCTTATCAACTGAACATTTAAAATCCCTACGAAAAATTGGCATTAATGAAGTTGTTCAACGAGAGAATATTGGGTATGATTTTGCTGCCTGGCGAGATGGTATGAATTATATAGGATTTAATTCCTTGGTAGATTATGATTCGGTTACCTTGATGAACGATACATGTATTGGTCCCTTGTGGGATTTAAAAGAGTATTTTGAAAAATTTGAAAAACAAGTAGATATTGATTTTTGGGGAATGACTAATTTTAGAAAAACAAAGTATTTTAAGGAACATCTTCAGAGTTATTTTGTTTCTTATTCCCGTCAAGTTGTGTCGTCAAAAGTTTTTCAAAAGTTTTGGACAAGTATTAGGGATTATGAAAATATAAGAAGTGTGATTGATCGTTACGAGACAAGATTTACTGGTATTCTAACTAAATCTGGATTTAAATACGGTGTGGTTTTTAATACTATAAATGAAGACGCAGGTAATCTAATTCACCCTGATTTTTCTTATTATAGGCCCGAAGAAATTCTTAATCAACAAGTACCATTTATAAAAGTTAAGGTATTTCAAGTTAATTCTGAACAGACTAATTACATAAAGAGTCAAATCAATAATTTAACTGATTTTCCTATGTCGGTTTTAAATGAACAATTGATTTCAAATGTATATTGTATAACTGATGCGACGGTAGAAAATAAAGATTTTATTTCCAGAATAAAAAAGTTAGTTAGGAGAATATTTAGAAAATAAGATGCTTAACTTTATTAAAAACCAATACATTAAATTATGCTTATTCTTAGTGAGCTTTATTTTATTGTTAATTGTCAATTTTAATTATTTTCTACCTTTCAATTCCACTCATTCAATTTTATATTTTTCGTATTCTCATTATGCTCCCTTACTCTTTTTTATAAGTATTAGTTTTATATCCGTTGTCCTTTCGAAAATTTGGTCAAGATACTTTTTTATTAAGAGTGCTATTATATACTTATTATACTTATTAGGGTCGTATATTATTGAATGTAGTAGAAATGTAAATGTTTTAAAATATAATATTTTTTCTTTTAAAGCGAATGACTTTTTTCAAGTTAA
This sequence comes from Streptococcus sp. DFI.7.26, assembly GCF_022240605.1. NCBI lineage: Bacteria > Bacillati > Bacillota > Bacilli > Lactobacillales > Streptococcaceae > Streptococcus > Streptococcus sp. DFI.7.26. The sequence continues at coordinate 43,571 of NZ_JAKOGN010000005.1, forward strand.
TTTTCTCCTATTTCTTTTCTCTATATTTTTAATTGCATTTATTTATCATTATGTAATCTCAATTTATTGCCCTATTTTTGAGAATAGGCTTATTAAAATTTCTGAGTACAAGGAATATTACTCAATATTATTCCACAGCTTCATGTTAATAGGTTTTTGTCTAACTGATTCAAAAATTTATAAAATATTACCGGAAACTGGTTATTTAAGAGATTTATTTACAGACGGTCTGATTAAAAACCAGTTTTCATATTTAATGGAATTAGATAAATTTATTATTCTTTTAATTATCATACTTTTTCCTTTTGTTTTTTGTAGTATTATTGGTATTGATGAATTATACAGAAATAGACCTAAATTCGGTGCTGCCTTAGTCTGTAGTTCTTTTTTTGCTATCACCTTTAATTATACGATTCAAAATAGTATTAGAACAGATGTTACTATTTTAGGTAGAAATTTATTTCCTGGTGCAACCGCCTTTCAAGTACTTGTATTTTTTGCATTATTTTTACTTATTTATTGTTTATTTAATGAGTTTTTATTAAGTACTCTATTAAGTGTATTTTTAATCATTGGTATATCAATAGCTAGCTATTTTAAGTTTCAATATAGGCAAGAGCCTATTTTGCCAAGTGATTTAAGTTGGTTGATGCATCCAGGTATTATGTTCGATTCGCTTGGGCCTCAATCGTATTTTTATGTGTTTTTAATAGTTGCAGTATTTTTGGGTTTGTACTTGTTTTGTAGAAAAATATTACTTTATGGGAGAGTATTGGAAAATTATTATCTAAGAGGAATTGTAATAATTTCTATCTTTTCATTCTTCATTGGTATTTATAGTGTTTTTAAACAGAGAAGAGATGGTAAGGTTGATGACAGTATACCTGTAATTGGTATTTTAAACAATCAACATGATATTTCTTGGTTTGGAAATACAACGAATGCTCAAGTTAAATCATTATCATATGTTTGGTTTTCTCATTTAACATCAGAAGTTATGATAAAACCAAAAGACTATAGTAAAAGTTCTATTCAAAAAATTGAAGAAAAGTACAAAAAAGTTGCGGGTGATATAAATCTAACCAGAAAAGAGAATATAAACGAACAAACAGTCATTTATGTATTAAGTGAAAGTTTTTCTGATCCTTCGCGTATTGAGGATGTGAAAGTATCATCTAATCCAATTCCTAAAATCCAAGAAATAAAAAAACGTACGACAAGTGGTTTAATGAAATCGGATGGCTATGGAGGTGGAACTGCTAATATGGAGTTTCAAACCTTAACTGGTTTACCTATGTATAACTTATCTCCTTCCATTTCTATATTATATACACAAGTTGCTCCAGTCATGAATTACTTTCCTTCAATAAGTAATTCTTTCAATTCTAATAATCGGATTGTTATACATATAGCTAGTCCTAGTAATTATTCGCGTAATATTATTTATGGAAACCTTGACTTTGCTAAATTTATTCATTATGGTAATAAAGGAAAAGAGGGTTACAATATTGGTGGGAATTATAGTGATGAGTCCACTTACCAATTAGTACTAAAAAATATGAATAAAGATAGTCAATTCTTTTCAGTAATGACGATGCAAAATCATACACCATGGAATGAACCTAATCCAATTGATATGAACGCATCTTATCCAGGATTTTCTGATAATGCAAATAATCAATTATCTGCATACATCAGAATGTTATATCATACTGACAATGCCACCCAAGACTTCCTAGAAAAGTTATCCAAAATTGATAAAAAGATTACGGTTGTCTTCTATGGAGATCATTTGCCTGGTTTGTATCCAGAATCTGCCTTTAAGAACTATCCAGAAGGTCAGTACCAAACGGATTACTTTATTTGGAGTAATTTTGAGACTCCTAAATTAGACTATCCTTTAGTCAATTCAAGTGATTTCTCTGCTATGGTCTTTGAACAGACCAACTCTAAAGTCTCACCTTACTATGCTCTCTTGACGGAAGTTTTGAAGAAAGCAAGTGTAGACAAAAAAGCTTTAGAAGGAGAAGCGAGGGAGATTGCTGAAGATTTGAAGATGGTGGAATATGATTTGATCAGTGGTAAAGGCTATCTATCCAAAGATTTCTTCGAGGTACCATCGGCGAAAAATTAATGGAAAGAGACCAGCTTTCATCAATCTGTCATTCAGTGATTTGATCACTAAAATTATTAAAAATAGAACAGGCTTTCCTGTTCTATTTTTGTTGATTTTATGCTAAACTAGTAGAAGGGGGTTCCGCATATGATTAAGATTTTTGGGAAAATCCGATACCATTGGCAGCCTGATTTATCCATGCTAATTACCTATTGGTCTTTATCGGTTATACCCGTCTTTATTGGACTAGCTCTGATGTATGAGAGTTCCAGTATCCCGACGGTGGTACTCTTTTCATTCTTTCTCTTTATGGCCTTGCTGGCTGTAGGAGTTCATCGCTATTTTACCATATACGATGATGGGTTTTTACGGATTATCACGGCGAATCCATTGACTCCTATAAAAGTTCCGATTTCATCGATTGAAAAAGTGGAAGTTACAAAGAATTCCATCAAGTTGATTTTCAACGATGGATCAAGAAGTCGGACCTTCTGTATGCGTAAGTGGCCCAAAAAATACTTTATCAATGCCTTAGCCTTGAATGATTATTTCAAAGGTGAGATTGAGTTGACAGATAACTTTATCCATGTGGACTATTATCAACTCTACTATGCAGATAATGAAAAAAGCTCTTAATCTTTGATAAGAGCTCGGGTTGGACAATTTTTAACCGCTTCTTGGATAGCAGCATCGGTAGGAAATTCCTTTTCCAATCGTTTATCCTCAGAGGCGAACTTAACGATACCATTATCGTGATAGTCGAAAATGTCCGAATATGTTTGGCAAAGGCCACATGCGATACAACGTTCAGGTATTAAGGTTATTTTCATATCTATATTGTAATGATTTTTAGTGGAAAATACAAGGAGGAAGTCATGGCAAAAGAACCATGGGAAGAAGAGATTTATGATGATGGAGAAGAAACATTGAAACGAACAAACAAATTAAATGGGATAAAAGCTGATCGCTTGTTGACCATCTTGGCGATTATTTTCTTTATTATTATTGTAGCGATGGTCTGCTTCTTAGTTTACCTTTCTACAGGTGGAAGCGATAAGAAGAAACAAATGAGCGGTTTCTACAATGGTGAAACAACAGTCGTTTCATCTAGTAGTGCAGCTCCTGTAGCCAAAAGTTCAGAAGCTTCAAGTGATGACGAGTCAGGAGAAGAGACTATCACAGTTCTTGCTGGTGAAGGAGAGGCAGCGATTGCGGCACGTGCTGGAATTTCGATCGCCCAATTGGAGCAATTGAATCCATCTCACATGTCTACTGGTTCCTGGTATGCGAATCCAGGTGATGTGGTCAAAATTCGATAAAGGATAGACTATGAAACAAATTCAAATCGCAATTGATGGTCCTGCATCCAGTGGGAAATCAACTGTTGCTAAGATTATTGCTAAAAATTTAGGCTACACTTATCTCGATACAGGTGCCATGTATCGTGCAGCGACCTATTTAGCTCTTCGTCATGATCTGACTGAAGCAGATGTTGACCAGTTGGTTGATTTGCTGAACCAATATCCTGTGAGCTTTGGGCGCTCTGAAGACGGGCAACAATTAGTCTTCGTAGCTGATGTCGATGTGACTCATCCAATTCGTGACAATGAAGTGACCAACAATGTCTCTTGGGTATCTGCCTTGGCTCCTGTGCGTGAGCGCTTGGTTGCCCAGCAACAACAGATTGCTGCTCAAGGGGGAATCGTCATGGACGGTCGCGATATTGGGACGGTTGTCTTACCAAATGCAGAATTGAAGATTTTCCTAGTGGCTTCTGTAGAAGAACGTGCAGAACGCCGCTATAAGGAAAATTTGAGCAAGGGCATTGAAACAGATTTAGAAGTATTGAAAAAAGAAATTGCTGAGCGGGACTATAAAGACAGTCACCGAGAGGTTTCGCCATTAAAACCAGCAGCAGATGCCATTCATTTTGATACGACTGGTGTCGGGATTGATCAAGTGGTTGCATTTATTGAAGAAAAAGCAAAAAAAATCCTTGACAATCCATCATAAACTTGATATCATATAAAAGTTGAGAAAAGCAGAAGTGAGAACTTCTCGCCTTGCAACTAACGTTGTCTGGCCCCTACGGATCAAGTTTCAGAAATGAAATATAATCATGTAGTGCGGGTTTGCGTTAGCAAGTCCGCTCTTGTTTTTCTCTAAAATAAAAAAAGAGGTGAAAACCATAGCAAAGCAAGACTTATTCATCAATGATGAAATTCGTGTACGTGAAGTTCGCTTAATCGGTCTTGAGGGCGAACAATTGGGTATCAAACCACTTGGTGAAGCGCAAGCACTTGCGGACGACGCTAATGTGGACTTGGTTCTCATTCAACCTCAAGCTAAACCTCCTGTTGCGAAAATTATGGACTACGGTAAGTTCAAATTTGAGTACCAGAAGAAACAAAAAGAACAACGCAAAAAACAAAGCGTTGTGACCGTGAAAGAAGTTCGTTTGAGCCCAGTTATTGACAAGGGTGATTTCGATACAAAACTTCGCAATGCTCGCAAGTTCCTTGAAAAAGGGAACAAAGTGAAGGTTTCCATTCGCTTTAAGGGTCGTATGATCACCCATAAAGAGATTGGGGCAAAAGTTTTAGCCGACTTCGCTGAAGCAACTCAAGATATTGCTATCATCGAACAACGTGCTAAAATGGATGGTCGTCAAATGTTCATGCAGTTGGCACCAGCAACTGACAAGAAATAATCTGTCAGAAAGTTAAAAAAAGGAGAAAATATCATGCCAAAACAAAAAACACACCGCGCATCAGCTAAACGTTTCAAACGTACAGGTTCTGGTGGACTTAAACGTTTCCGTGCTTACACTTCTCACCGTTTCCACGGAAAAACTAAGAAACAACGTCGTCATCTTCGTAAAGCATCTATGGTGCATGCAGGAGATTTCAAACGTATCAAAGCAATGCTTACTCGCTTGAAATAATCGCGTATTTGTAAGTAAAGAATTCTAGGAAATATTGGAGGAAATATAAATGGCACGTGTTAAAGGTGGCGTTGTATCACGCAAACGTCGTAAACGTATTCTTAAATTAGCTAAAGGTTACTATGGAGCTAAACACATCTTGTTCCGTACTGCAAAAGAACAAGTAATGAACTCTTACTACTATGCATACCGTGACCGTCGTCAAAAGAAACGTGACTTCCGCAAATTGTGGATCACACGTATCAATGCGGCAGCTCGTATGAACGGACTTTCATACTCACAATTGATGCATGGTTTGAAATTGGCTGAGATCGAAGTTAACCGTAAAATGCTTGCTGACTTGGCTGTTAACGATGCAGCGGCTTTCACAGCTCTTGCAGATGCAGCTAAAGCAAAACTTGGTAAATAATTAATAAAGAGATCCGCATGGATCTCTTTTTCTTTGAGTGAAGGAATCGGCTGTGACAGTGTCATCTTTTTTTCTTGCTGATTTCGTGCTATAATGAAAAAAATTAGAAGGTTTTTGAAGGAGGACAAGACTGTGGGACATAAACGATTAGCTTGGGATGAGTATTTTGCGGCACAGGCTTTGTTAATATCGAATCGGGCAACCTGTAAGCGGGCCAAGGTGGGTGCTGTATTGGTCAAGGATCATAAGGTGGTTGCGACGGGCTACAATGGCTCTGTCTCTGGTACAGAACATTGCTTGGATCATGACTGTCTCATGGTGGAAGGGCATTGTGTCCGGACCCTCCATGCAGAGGTCAATGCTATTTTACAGGGAGCGGAACGGGGGATTCCCAAAGGTTTCACAGCCTATGTGACCCATTTCCCTTGCCTCAATTGTACCAAGCAGCTACTTCAAGTTGGTTGCAAGCGGGTTGTTTATATCCATCAATACCGCATCGATGAGTATGCCGAGTATCTCTACCGTGAAAAAGAAGTAGAGCTAGTCCATCTTCCATTGGAAGTGGTCAAAGAAGCTATTGCAGAGGCAGACTTTATTTAAGAATGGCTTGTTGTCTCACTAGCTACAATTAAAAAGAAAGCTCGTTTTTGAGTTCACGCTTCACTGATTCGTCTAGAGGAAGGAGATTTTGATGAACCGTAAAATTTGCTACCTCATTCTCTTACTAGTCCAGGTTCTTGGAGCTCTTTTTCAAGTATTTATGATCTTATCCGGAGAGCCTGGAAATGGAGAGAATCCCTCTATCATCTGGTTGTCAATCCTTCAGATTCTTTTATGGCTACTTATTCAAGTCTTTCTCACAGTAAAAATCTGGAAAGACCAGGGGAAGCAGGAAGGGCTTCTTATATATGCTCTCTTCCTAGTTCTCAGCATCTTTTGGCCACAAGAGGTTCCTATTGCTTTGTTTGGTACTGAGGTGGTGATGAGACTTTCTCAACTTCCAACCTTAGCGATTGTCTTGATCATGATTAATAAGGTGGAGTGGCCTCGTCTTCATTCTTTGGTTGGTCAGGAAGGAACCTGGTATCCAATCGTTCCATTGGTTTCCTTGGGGATCAGTGTCTTACAATTGGTAGATCGGATTCCTGTTGTCCTACGCTTGTGGAATATATTGGATCATTCAAAATCTGACTTTTACTGGAGATTATTTGAAGGTGTGGATCAAGAAGTCCTGCTTATCATCTTGTTGTCTAGTTTCCTCATCATTAAGAATCAGAAGGTCCTATTTGTGCTCAGTTGCCTTTATGGTTGTTACTATCTCCCTTCTGTCATGCTAGACCTGCTCGTTTTAAAGACGACTGCACCCATTCCTTTTTACCATTCTGTCATTTCCGTTTACCTGATTTATAAACAGAAGGAAAGTTTGCAGAAGCTCTTTGGGGCTCGGTCAAGCGCCCTTTCGGACCAAGAAGGTGTTGCAAGTGGAGATGAAGAAGAGGTAGCTGAGCGGTTAGAAAGTCAAAGAGGTTCGGATGAAGTGAGCTCCGGAAATAAGGAATCTTCTTCCTTATTATCCGATTTACTTTCTTACCCAAAACGATATGGCTATCCTAATGTATTCGTCTTGATGAAAGAAAAATTAGTCATCGCTCCTCTTGTTATGTTATTTGGGAACCAATCGAGTGATAGAAGTGAAAGAGTAGTAACAAAGGGCTTAGTGGCTGGGCAAGAAAGGCCTACAGTGGATGTGACAGTTGAGCAAGACAACAATAGCAAGCAGTCACTTGAGACATCCAGAGAGCCTGTTAACGGTGAATTAAGCAAGGAAGAAAATGCATCGTCTCCTAATTCCTATCTCTTTGCTCTTCCAAAATGGCTCGGTCTTACTTATTATGGCTTGGGCTTCGTCGGACTCATCTTGACCGGCCCTTTTGCCTTCATGATTTTTTATGCAACGAGTATCCATTTGATCCTATTCACCATCGGCTTTGTCTCAACCCAGTTCGCTTTGGCGATAGATTCTCGACTACTTTGGGCATCAGCATGTATTTTCTACGGTCTATCAGCTGTTTATGGCTTGCTGTGGCCACTACAGCTCCTCTCTGTCTGTTTAGCCATCGATGTCCTACTAGGTACTTTCTTTTGGGTGAAACGACCAAAGGATACTAGGGAAAATAGTTTTTGACAAGAAAAAAAGGCTCTATCATTGCGATAGAGTCTTTATTTGTTATTTCACTTCGCCACCTTCAACAACGAGGTCATCTGCTTTTGCAGCATCGCCGTAGGTTGGGTGAAGAGTTTTTTCATAAGCTTTGTGGAAGAAGTTTTCTTTTCCAAGCTTTTGAATGTCATCGTTAATGAAATCGAGGAGTTCTTTGTTTCCTTTTTGAACCGCTGGTGCGATCGTATCTGGATCACCAAGTGATGTAATTCCAACTTCGTATCCTTTGTTTTCAAGAGCCCAAGCAAGGACTTCTGTGTTGTCTGTTGAGAAGGCATCGCCACGTCCATCTAGGAGAGCTTGATAGGCATCGCTGTATTGGTCATATTTTTGAAGTTTCACTTCTGGATGGTTCTTTTCGAAGTAAGTTTCAGCAGTAGTTCCCTTGGTTACGATCAAGGTCTTTCCTTCCAATTGTTTCACATCAGTGATGACTTTATCCTTAGGAGATACCACACCGAGTGAAACCTTCATGTAAGGAAGGGCGAAGTCTACTTGTTTCTTCCGCTCATCAGTAACGGTAAAGTTAGCTAATGTGATATCCACTTTATTGGAGATCAAGTATTCCGCACGGTTAGCCGCATCCACTGATACATATTTCGGTTTGACACCAAGGTCTTTAGCTAATTGGTTTCCTAGTTCGATATCGTAACCTTGGTAGGATCCATCATTATCAACATAACCAAAAGGTTTTTTGTCTCCAAAGACTGCGATACGAAGCTCGCCACTTTTCTTGATTTCTTCAATGGTACGTGCTTTAGAGCCGGTAGAAGAAGTTGATGACTTGCTAGAGCCGCAAGCAGTGATAAAGATCAAAGCGAGAGCGAAGGTAAAAAGAACTAAAATTGGTTTAATGAATTTCATAAAAATCTCCTTTATAGATATGAGCCAAATTGGCTAAAGTCAAATACATTTAAAAATTCTTGTGCTCGTTGGGTTTGTGGGTTGGTAAAGAAGGAGTGAGCACTTCCTTCTTCGGCAATTTTGCCCTGATCCAAGAAAATGATCCGATCGGCAATGGCTTGTGCGAACTGTAACTCGTGGGTCACCAGAATCATGGTCCGTCCTTCTTGGGCCAGGTCGTTGATGAGTTCTAGGACTTCCCGGACCATCTCAGGGTCTAGAGAGGCTGTCACTTCATCGAAGAGGATAATTTCTGGATGCATGAGGAGGGAGCGGACGATGGCTACCCGTTGCTTCTGTCCACCAGACAATTGCCTTGCGTAGCTATGTTTCTTCTCCAAGAGACCGACCCGTTCCAGTAACTCTTCTGCTTCCTTGATGACTTCCTCTTTAGCTCGTCCTTGGGCTTTTGTAGGACCAAGAATCAAGTTTTGGAGAACGTCTAAATGGGGGAAGAGTTCATAACTTTGGAAGACCATCCCAATCTTTTGGCGGACCAGATGGAAGTCTTTTTGGTTTTTGGTTATGGATTGACCATCCAAGAGGATATCGCCAGCTTGGATAGTTTCTAAGCCATTGATACAACGAAGGAGGGTACTTTTACCACAACCAGAAGGCCCCAAGACCACCACGACCTCCCCTTTTTGAACCTTGAGCGAAAGGCCTTGGAGGATAGGAGTGTCTCCAAAGGATTTTTTTAGGTCCTTGATTTCTAAAATGGTTTCAGACATATTAATTCCTCCAGTGGTTTTCTAACTGTCCTGCTAATTTGGAAATAGGGAAGCAAACGATAAAGTACAAGACTAAAATGGTTCCATAAATCCAAAAAGAAGCGGTTGGGATGGTCAGGCGGTTGCTATCGATGATTTGTTGGCCGACCTTGGTAACTTCTACAACCCCGATGAGGACCACTAAGGAGGTTGTCTTAATCATACGGGTAATCAGGTTAATAGCTTGTGGAAGCAATCGTCTGAGAACCTGTGGGATGATAATGTAGTGGTATAGTTGAACCTTGCTTAATCCTAAGGCTTGTCCACTTTCAAACTGGTGTTTTGGAAGAGAAGTGATGGCCCCTCGAACCAAATCCCCCATCTCAGCTGTTCCCCAAAGGGTAAAGACGATAATGGCTGAACTTTCACCAGAAATGTTTATGTTGAAATTTCGGGCCAAACCGAAGTAAACAATAAAGAGCAAGACCAACTGGGGCATGATTCGAATAAATTCGAGATAAAAGCGAGTGAGTAGACGAATGACTTTTGAGTGAGAAGTCATCACGATGCCGAGGAGGGTTCCAAGGATCATGGATAGGAAGACAGAGATAATGGAAATCCCAATGGTCACACCCAAGCCCTGGAGTATTCGAAGGAGATTATTTCCCTGAAAGAGTACCTGAATTCCCGAATCCTGCATGGCGTAATCTCCTTTCTATCCAACTAAAGAGAAGTGAAATCGGTAGTAAGAGGAGCAGATAGGCAATGACCAACATGGCCAAGGCGATGTCTGTCTCGTAATAGAGTCCGATCAAATCTTTTGCTACATACATGAGGTCAGCTAAAGCGACTACAGAGAATACAGAGGTCTCTTTAATCAGGAAAATGACATTGGCGCTAAAGGAAGGCAGAGCCACTGCGGTCGCTTGTGGTAGGATCACATAGCGAAAGACCTGTCTGGGTGTTAGCCCAATGGAGAGACCGATTTCATGCTGGGTTTGACTGACAGCTTCTAGACCGCTTCGGAAGGACTCAGCCATATAGGAACCACCTAAAAAGATGAGACCAATGGTTGCACAAATCTCTGAAGAAAGGACGATTCCTATCCTTGGCAAGCCAAAGTAGAGGAAGAAGAGCTGAATCAAGAGCGGTGTATTTCGAGAAAGTTCGATGTAACAACCAGCTAGTTGACTTAAAATCGGTAGACGATAATGTCGGATGATACTGACAATCAGTCCTAAAAGAAATGAACCTAAAATTCCCCATAGAGCAATGTGGAAGGTTAAGAAAAAGGCTTGCTGGTAGAGTGGAAAATATTGTTCAACAATTGACCAATCCAAAAATGATTTCCTCCTCTCTAATGAGTAAGGAAAAAAGAAATGCTCCCTTACTGATTAGAAAATAATACAGTCATTGTAACACGAAAAAAATAATTTGAATAATATGGATAATTTATCAACTTGATAGAAAAAATTTATCACTCATCATAGCCGATGCAATGGATCATCAAAAGGTGTATAATAGGAGTAAGAAACACCAAATAACGTAACTTTATAAAAGAGGAGGAATAGCGATGACAGACCAAGGTCCAAAGTATGAATCAAACCAAGGGCATCAAGGTCTGCCTGAGGGGGCTGTTCAGCCACCAATGGCGACGCCAGTTCCAGAAAATGCTATTCAGCCATCAACGATGGGGCCAAATCCAGAAAATCCAGCTCAGTGGCCAATGATAGAGCAAGGTTCAGAAAAACCTGTTCCTAATACAGGGCTTCTAACTTTTGTATTTTTCCTAAACATCGGCTATCTTGGACTGTTTATAGGCAGTGCTCTGATGGTAGGAGGATGGGCAATTGCCTTCCTATTCTTTTTGGGATTACATCTGATTTCTTATATTATTGCCACAGTCCTGCTTGGCATTGGAAGGATATTCGCCAGTAAGGAGATTCTATTTGTCTCTGTAGCTTTCTTTTTCATCTCCATGTTTTTGGCTGGTGATCCGGATTGGTTCCTATTTCGAATTCCATCTATCATTTCCACTATTCTTGTCTTAATAGGCACTTTGCTATTGTAAGGATTAGAGTTGGATAGCAGTTAAGTTCAAAAGATATAGTTTCAAACTATATCTTTTTCTTTTAATAAAAAAAGGAATACTTGTGCAAAATCGTGTTATAATAGTTAGGTTATATGGTCCCGATAAGGTGGTAGAAAGCATCTACCAGTTCTTTGTAACTCTATAACGATTATTTTTTAAGGGGGGACATTTTTATGTCAGAACGTAAATTATTCACGTCTGAATCAGTATCTGAGGGGCATCCAGATAAGATTGCAGACCAAATTTCAGATGCTATTTTGGATGCTATTATAGAGCAAGATCCAGAAGCACACGTGGCTGCAGAAACAGCTGTTTATACTGGTTCCGTTCATGTCTTTGGAGAGATTTCAACGACTGCTTATGTGGATATCAACCGTGTGGTTCGTGATACCATTGCAGAGATCGGCTATACCAATACTGAGTATGGTTTCTCAGCGGAGACGGTGGGAGTTCACCCATCACTTGTTGAACAGTCACCTGATATCGCTCAAGGGGTTAATGAAGCCTTGGAAGTTCGTGGGAATGCGGATCAAGATCCACTTGACTTGATTGGAGCTGGTGACCAAGGTCTCATGTTTGGTTTTGCGGTGGATGAGACAGAAGAACTCATGCCATTACCAATTTCACTCAGCCACAAGTTGGTTCGTCGTTTGGCAGAGCTACGTAAGTCGGGTGAAATTAGCTACCTTCGACCAGATGCCAAATCGCAAGTTACGGTTGAGTATGATGAAAATGACCAGCCAGTGCGCGTGGATACAGTCGTTATTTCAACACAACACGATTCAGAAGTGAGCAATGAACAAATTCACCAAGATGTGATCAACAAGGTCATCAAGGAAGTGATTCCAGCTTCTTATCTTGATGATGAGACAAAATTCTTCATCAATCCAACCGGTCGTTTCGTTATCGGTGGACCTCAAGGTGACTCTGGTTTGACTGGTCGTAAGATTATCGTAGATACCTATGGTGGTTACTCACGTCACGGTGGTGGTGCCTTCTCTGGTAAGGATGCGACTAAGGTTGACCGTTCCGCTTCTTATGCAGCTCGCTATATCGCTAAAAACATTGTTGCTGCAGGTCTTGCTAAGAAAGCAGAAGTGCAATTGGCTTATGCGATTGGGGTGGCTCACCCTGTATCTGTTCGTATCGATACTTTCGGTACAGGAACAGTTGCTGAAACCAAATTAGAAGCAGCAGCGCGTCAAATCTTTGACCTTCGTCCTGCAGGGATTATTCAAATGTTGGATCTCAAACGTCCAATCTACCGTCAAACAGCGGCTTATGGACATATGGGACGTACTGATATCGATCTACCATGGGAACGTTTGGACAAGGTAGAAGCCTTGAAAGAAGCAGTTAACTAATGAGATAGAAAGGAGGCTGGGACAAAAGTCCTAGCCTCTCAATTATCTTTGGATTGTCGAGCAAGACGCAGTGGTTGAGTGGGCTCTACTACGCTGATTTCATCAGCTTTAACGGCCCTACTCAACTGTGCGGAGGTGGGACGGCGAAATCGAATTCTAACGAATTACCGATTTCTGTCCCACTATCTTTTTATGAAATTAATCTACAAATGTAAACAAAATGATTGACAAGCAAAATGGAAGGTGTATAATAAAACTACAAATGTAAATCAATTGTTCTTGATGAGAGCTAGAAAGGTAAAAGAATGGCAAAGATTTCAAGTGCGGAATGGGAAGTCATGAGAGTTCTCTGGACCAAGGGGGGAGCGACTTCTACTGAAATAACCAAGATTCTCTCCACCAAGCAGGACTGGTCAGCTTCGACGGTGAAAACCCTCTTGGGACGGTTAGCAGATAAGGGCTATTTGACAAGCCGAAGAGAAGGTCGGACCTATTTGTATCAGGCCATCCTCAATGAAGAAGAGGCAAATTTAACAGCTGTCCAAGAAGTCTTAAGCAAGATCTGCTTGACCAAGCATGGTCACATATTAGAACGATTAATCCAGCAAACTCCTATGACCGAGGAGCAAATGAAGGGGTTGCAAGACCTCCTGGCTTCGAAAGTGAGCGTGGAGCGGGTTCAATGTGATTGCCAACCTGGCCAGTGTCACTGTGCCAGTCATGTGGAGGAAGAGATATGAAAGAAGAAACTTTTGTTGTCAATGGGATGACCTGTGCATCCTGTGTCATCAATGTTGAGAAAGCTGTCAACCATCTGGACGGTGTTGAAAAAGCGACAGTGAACCTAACCACTGAAAAAATGACGGTTGAATATCAGGGGAAACCTTTGAGTCCAGAGGCTATTTCAAAAGCGGTAGCGGATGCCGGTTATGAGGCAGTAGTATACAATCCAGATACAGCTAAGAGCCAAGAAGAGCGAGAAGGTGACAAGCTACAATTGATCCGAAAACGCCTCTTTTGGTCTTCCGTCTTCACCCTGCCTCTCTTTTATCTAGCAATGGGGCCCATGATTGGCCTACCGGCACCTGCATTTGTTTCACCTGATCAAGCACCAGTGGTTTATACTCTTGTTCTTTTGGCCTTGACCATCCCTGTGATGGTTTTCGGTCGAGCCTTTTATCAAAATGGCTTCCGAACCCTTCTAAAAGGCCATCCCAATATGGATGCTTTGGTGGCTTTAGCGACTAGTGCAGCATTTCTTTATAGTCTTTATGGGACTTATCACATTTTGCTTGGCCACCACCATCACGTGCACCAGCTTTATTTTGAATCTGTAGCCGTGATTTTAACCTTGATTACTTTGGGTAAGTATTTTGAAACATTATCAAAAGGGCGTACTTCTCAAGCTATCAAAAAGCTCATGCATCTGGCGGCTAAAGAGGCAACAGTCCTACGTGATGGAAAGGAAGTGAAACTACCTGTAGAAGACTTGGTCATTGGAGATCATATCCTAGTCAAACCTGGTGAAAAAATAGCCGTTGATGGTCAAGTGGTTTCCGGACAATCAGCCATTGATGAAAGCATGCTGACGGGTGAATCTATCCCCATCCAAAAAACGGAAGGCAGTCAAGTTTACGCAGGTTCCATTAATGGACAAGGTAGTTTGGTTTATCGGGCTGAGAAAGTTGGTCGGGATACCTTACTAGCACAAATCATTCAACTGGTGGAAGATGCCCAACAAACCAAAGCACCGATTGCTAAGATTGCTGATCAAGTGGCAGGGGTCTTTGTCCCTGTAGTCATGGGGATTGCCCTCTTATCAGGCCTCTTTTGGTACTTCATCATGGGTGAGACCTTCACCTTTGCTATGACGGTAACGATCAGTGTCTTGGTCATTGCCTGTCCATGTGCGCTAGGCTTGGCGACTCCGACAGCCATCATGGTGGGGACAGGATTAGGAGCAGAGCATGGGATCCTCTACAAGAGAGGGGATGTCCTTGAGTTAGCTCACCAAGCGCAAGTATTGGTCTTCGATAAAACGGGGACCATCACTCAAGGTAAACCTCAGTTGTCATCTTCCTATATCTATGGTCAGAAGAACCATGCCTTACAACTCCTAGCTTCTCTGGAAGCCAAGTCCGAGCATCCACTAGGACAAGCTATTTTGGAAGCTGCGAAAGAAGCACAGGTAGACTTGTTAGAGATGGAACACTTCTCTAGTCTAACAGGAAGAGGACTCACTGCTAGCTATGGTGGGAAGGTTTATCTGGCTGGGAATCAAACGCTCATGGAAGAGGAAGGGGTCGATATTCAACTTGCCAAGGCTGACTTGGAAGATTTAACTCAGGATGGACAAACCCCGATTTTCATAGCTGAAGATGGACAACTCATGGCCTTATTTGGGGTAGCAGATCGGATCAAGGAAGATAGTTTAGAAATGGTCGCTAGTCTAGAAAAAATGGGCAAGGAGGTCATCATGCTGACTGGGGATAATGAACGGACTGCTCAAGCGATTGCCAAGAAGGCTGGAATCCAGCAGGTCATCAGTCAAGTCCTTCCTCAAGAAAAATCACGGGTGATCCAAGATTTGCAAGCAGAAGGCAAGTCTGTAATCATGGTGGGAGATGGAATCAACGATGCACCAGCTCTTGCAACAGCGGATATCGGGATTGCCATGGGATCTGGGACAGATATCGCCATGGAAAGTGCCGATATCGTCGTCATGAAACCGCAATTAATGGATGTTGTCCGAGCCTTGGAAATTAGTCGTTACACGATTAAGACCATCAAGGAAAACTTGTTCTGGGCCTTTATCTACAATGTTTTAGCCATTCCGGTGGCGATGGGGCTTCTCTATCTCTTTGGTGGCCCGCTCTTAAACCCGATGTTAGCAGGTCTAGCCATGAGTTTTAGTTCAGTATCGGTTGTACTGAATGCTCTAAGATTAAAGAGAAAAGAATTGTAAGAACAAGGAGAAAAATTGCCTCCTCGAGTAAAAGAAGGGAAAATAATTATGTCAAAAACATACGAAATTAGTGGAATGAAATGCCAAGGTTGTGCCAATGCTGTCACTGAAAAATTATCCGCAGTAAAAGGTGTGGAAGAAGTAAGAGTCGATATAGAAAAAAATCAAGTAACCATTGAGGGGAAATCTTGGAAATGGTCCTTGAGCCGAGCTCTAAAAGGCAGTAAATACGAACTAGGAAATGAAGTGAAATAAACTCAGGAAAGGCGGTCCGAAAAGGGCTGCCTTTTTTAAAAAACAACAATTGAACACATAAATAAATTAGTCTTGCAAGCAAAAATATAAAAAAATAGTAAAACATATAGTTGAGGTTTTCTAAGGATTGGATTGACCGATCAAAAGATAAGAAGTAGTGGAAAATGAAGCGTTTTTATGATATAATAGATGCGGTAATTTTTTACCGAATGATTGAAAGAGCTTATACAAATTTACATGAAAAAAATTATAATTAATGGTGGTCGCCCTTTAAAAGGTGAGGTGACCATTAGTGGTGCAAAAAATAGCGTGGTGGCCCTTATTCCAGCGACTATTTTAGCAGACGAAATTGTGACCCTTGATGGTGTTCCAGATATTTCAGATGTGGCTAGCTTGATTGACATTATGACCCTCATGGGGGCAAAGGTGGAGCGAGATGGGGAGACTCTTATTATCGATCCACGTGGTGTACAAGATATGCCAATGCCATTTGGTAAGATCAATAGTCTTCGCGCTTCTTACTATTTCTACGGAAGTCTTTTGGGACGTTATGGCCAGGCAACTGTCGGTCTACCAGGTGGATGTGATCTAGGTCCACGTCCCATTGATCTGCATTTGAAAGCCTTTGAGGCGATGGGTGCTAAGATGACTATGGATGGTTCGAGTATGAACCTTTCCACAAATGGACAGCGTCTTCGTGGCGCAGCTATCTATATGGATACGGTTAGCGTTGGAGCAACTATTAATACCATTCTAGCAGCTGTTAAAGCGGAAGGTCGTACTGTTATTGAAAATGCTGCTCGTGAACCTGAGATCATTGACGTCGTGACCCTTCTCAATAATATGGGAGCACACATACGTGGTGCGGGTACAGATATCATTACCATTGAAGGAGTGGACTATCTCCATGGGACGCGTCACCAAGTGATCCCCGATCGCATCGAAGCAGGGACTTATATCGCTCTTGCTGCTGCTGTGGGAGAAGGGATTCAAATTACGAATGTCCTCTACGAACACCTAGAAAGCTTTATCGCTAAGTTGGAAGAAATGGGCGTTCGGATGACGATTTCTGAGGATAGTGTGTTTGTTGAAAAGCAAGAAAATCTGAAAGCTGTTCACATTAAAACCTCTCCTTACCCTGGCTTTGCAACGGATTTGCAACAACCCTTGACTCCTTTGCTCTTGACCGCTAATGGAAAGGGAAGCATCGTAGATACCATTTATCAAAAGCGGGTCAACCATGTGGCTGAACTGATGCGCATGGGAGCGACCATTGAAACAGTTGGTGATCGCATTGTTTACCAAGGACCAAACCAATTAACAGGAGCTCCAGTTAAGGCGACAGACCTGCGTGCAGGTGCTGCCTTGGTAATTGCCGGTTTGATGGCTCAGGGTAGAACGGAGATTACCAATATTGAATTTATCCTTCGCGGCTATTCGCATATTATTGAAAAATTGCAACAATTGGGAGCTGACATCGAGCTGATTGATGAAGCATAATGAACGATTTTTATGAACATTTGGACGCAACTAGCAGCATTTTCATGTTTTGAAACAGAGCGCCTCTTCTTGAGGCCCTTTCTATATAGTGATGCCGCTGACTTTTATACCATATCCTCCAATCCAGAGAATTTGCCTTTTATTTTCCCAGCACAAACGTCCCTAGAGGAATGCCAGTATGTCTTGGCGAATTATTTTCTAAAGAATCCTTTAGGAATATGGGCGATTTGTGACAAGGGAACAGACCGTGTGATTGGATCGATTAAGTTTGAAAAATTGGATGAAATTAAGAAAGAAGCTGAACTTGGTTATTTCTTACACAAGAACTATTGGGGTCAAGGACTCATGACAGAGGTTGTCAAAGAGATTACCTTTTTGTCCTTTCAGGAATTTCATCTCAAACAAGTCCGAATCATTACCCATGTTGAAAATATTGCCAGTCAACAGGTGGCTTTACATGCCGGTTATAGTTTGAAACGGCAATTCAAGGGGAGTGACCGCTATACCCGAAAGATGCGGGATTATTACGAGTTCTGCATAGATAGAGGAGATCTCAATGAGTAAACACCAAGCGATCTTAGATTATTTGGAGAAACTACCAATTGGCAAACGTGTCAGTGTGAGAAGTATCTCGAACTATTTGCAGGTGAGTGATGGGACTGCCTATCGGGCCATTAAAGAAGCTGAAAATCGTGGAATTGTTGAAACGAGACCTCGTAGTGGGACTGTTCGTGTCAAGTCCAAAAAGGCTGTCCTAGAACATCTGACTTTCCGAGAGATTGTAGAGATTACCGGTTCAGAAGTCTTGGCAGGAAAAGAAGGGCTGGAACGAGAGTTCAACAAGTTTTATATCGGGGCCATGACAGAAGAGCATATTTTAGATTATGTCTCTGAAGGTGGACTCCTCATTGTGGGAGACCGGACCAATATCCAACGTCTGGCCCTCCAACACGACAATGCTGTTCTTGTAACTGGTGGTTTTGACGTCGATCCTTCTATTTTGGAACTGGGTCGCAGTGGTCAAACTCCTATCTTACGTACCAAGCATGATACCTATACCGTGGCGACCATGATCAACCGTGCTCTCGCCAACATGCAAATTAAAACGGATATTTTAACGGTCGAACAAGTCTATTCGCCCATGCATGAATATGGTTTTTTACGGGAAACAGATACCGTACGAGATTATTTAGATTTGGTAAGAAAGAGTCGGTTTAGTCGTTTTCCTGTCGTCAATCAACACCAGATGGTTGTTGGGGTAGTGACCATGCGAGATGCCGGAGACAAGACACCCCAGACAACTCTGGACAAGGTCATGTCCCGTAGCGTCTTTACGACAAACCTATCCTCTAGTATCGCCAATGTCAGTCAACGCATGATTGCAGAAGATTTTGAGATGATCCCTGTTATTCGCAGCAATCAGACCCTATTAGGGGTTATTACTCGTCGTGCTGTCATGGACCGGATGAGTAAGGAGCAATTGTCGGGCTTGCCAACCTTCAGTGAACAAATCAGTCAAAAAGTAGTTCTGCAAGCCAATCATTTTGAATTGACGGTTGAACCGAGTATGTTAGAAAAGAGTGGTGTTCTCTCGAATGGCGTTCTCACTGAAGTTCTAACAACAGTCACTCGCCAGCTCATGATGAATTCTGGGAAAAATTTAATCATCGAACAGCTCTTGGTCTATTACCTCCAAGCTGTTCAAGTGGACGATACCTTGCGGATTGAAACGCGTATTGTCCGACAGACTAGACGATCGGCTATTATAGATTTTGATTTGTATTTGAATTTACAGTTAGTTACGAAGGCCACCGTCACTTTGAAAATTAATTAGAATGGAAGTAGGAAATAGATGATTACATTGAAATCACAGCGTGAAATCGAAGCCATGGACCGTGCAGGAGACTTTCTTGCTAGTATCCATATTGGCCTTCGGGATTTGATCAAACCAGGTCTCGATTTGTGGGAAGTAGAAGAGTATGTTCGACGTCGCTGTAAAGAAGCCAATGTCTTGCCCCTTCAGATTGGTGTAGAAGGAAGCTTGATGGACTATCCCTATGCGACATGTTGTGGGATCAATGATGAAGTGGCTCACGCCTTTCCTCGCCACTATGTCTTAAAAGACGGTGACCTCTTAAAGGTGGATATGGTCTTGTCTGAACCCTTAGACAAGTCTGTTGTTGATGTCTCAAAATTAGACTTTGATAATGTTGCACAGGTGAAAAAGTATACAGAAAACTACTCTGGTGGTTTGGCTGATTCTTGTTGGGCCTATGCAGTTGGGAATGTTTCCCAAGAGGTCAAAGATCTCATGGATGTCACCAAGGAATGTCTCTATAAGGGGATTGAACAAGCGGTTGTCGGAAATCGTCTGGGTGATATTGGAGCAGCGATTCAAGAATATGCTGAAAGCAAAGGCTATGGTGTAGTACGTGATTTGGTCGGTCACGGCGTAGGACCAACCATGCATGAAGAACCAATGGTACCTCACTACGGACGTGCAGGACGTGGCTTGCGCTTACGTGAAGGGATGGTCTTGACTATTGAACCGATGATTAATACCGGAACTTGGGATATCGATACAGATATGAAGACAGGTTGGGCCCACAAAACCCTTGACGGTGGACTTTCTTGTCAGTACGAACATCAGTTTGTTATTACGAAAGATGGACCGGTTATTTTGACCAGTCAAGGCGAAGAAGGAACCTATTAAAACAAGTAGAGAGGAAAGAATGGAGCTGAAGATAAATAACGGTTTCGCTCTTTTCTCTTTTTATGACTTTGTTTAGGGGAGGATAGATATGAAAAAGTTTCTAAAATGGCTAGGCCAACGACCGTTTATTAAGGGGTTCTTGCGCTTTTATATGGCCTCTGAATCGGACATCACAAGTATAGCAGTGGCCTATTATTTATTGATTTCCATTCTCCCTTTATTGTTGATTGCAGCCAATATCCTTCCTTACTTCCAGATTCGTCCGACTCAGATTTTGCTGACCTTGCGTGAAGTATTACCCGCCTCCATGTACCGCATTGTCTTGCAAGTTATTTCATCGGTGCTTACTAAGCCGTCTACTGGTTTGCTGAGTTTCTCCATCATTTCGGCTTTATGGGTCTCCTCACAGTGTATCGCTTACCTGCAGAGAGCTTTCAATAAAAGTTATGGAGTGGAGAAGGAGAGGGGGATTATCTGGGCGAGAATCTTCAGTATTTTGATTAGTTTTGCTCTGCAAGGTCTGTTCGGTCTATCTTTGGTTCTTACCATGTTTGGCCGGATGATTATTCGTTCTGTCTATGAGATTTTTAAGTTTGATGAAAGTATCTACCTTCGCCTCTTAAATATTTCAGGACCTTCGGTTTACTTCCTGCTCTTTTTAACCTTGCTCTTGCTCTATTACACTCTTCCCAATATCAAAATTCCTAAGTTTCGCTATGTCTTTCCGGGAGCCATCTTTGTGACAGCAGTCCTTTATTTGACCTTGAATATTTTCTGGAAATATGTCGACCACTACATCACGAGTTTCTTAGATGCACGTTTCTTCGGGTCAGTCCTTTTAGCGGTCATTATGTTCTGGTTTATCCTGGTAGCTAAAGTATTGATTATTGGCTGTATCTTAAATGCTAGTATTCAATATGCGATTGAAGCGAAATTTGAAACAAAAGATGGGGATGTGGTAGCCAAGTACAAGTCTTCTAAGGTAGCTTTTCACCAAAAGGAAGCTTCTCTCAAGCGTCGTTTCCATCTTAAAAACTTGAGAAAAAATCAGGACTGATGTTAAAGAATAAAATAGGAACAAGCCGGTTTTCAGCCGGCTTTTTGTTTTATATAAATTTAGTTGCATTTGCAATAAAAATGTGATAGACTCCTTATAAAGGAAAGGAGGAGCAGATGAAGGTTCTAAGAGAGATTGGCATCATAGCCCGAGCCTTAGATTCGATTGCCAATATTGAGTTCCGAGATTTGGAACTGGCAAGAGGCCAATACCTATATTTAGTACGGATCGGGGAGCAACCAGGCATCATTCAAGAGGAGTTATCCGATCTATTAAAAGTGGATCGCTCAACAGTAGCCCGCTCTGTTAAAAAATTAGCTGATAAAGGTCTCATCCGAGAATTAACTGATCCTTCAAATCAAAAGATAAAAAAATGGATTCTAACGGAAAAGGGACAAAAGCTTTATCCTTTTATCCTTTCTGAGCATGCTTATTCTGAGAACACTGCCTTAAAAGGTTTTTCAAAGGCAGAAATCCTTCAATTAGAAGAATGGCTTGCTAAAATGAGAGAAAACGTAGCAGCGGATTGGGAGCTAGTGAAAAAAGGTCAAAAAAGAAACTATAGTGAGGTAAAGAAATGAAATTTACAGTAGATCAAGCATTTTGGGATTTGTTTCCCCAAGCAAAAGTAGTGGTGATGACAGTAGAAGGTATCGACAATCATGTTGACGAGAGCAAGGATCCTTATTTTAAGGATCTGCTCGACAAGGGAGTCGCACGATCAAAAGAATATATTGATGAAGATCAGTTCACTGCTAGTCCAGTCGTTCAGGAATGGCGTCAGGCTTTTACCAAATTTAAGACCAAAAAAGGTGCACGTTCGTCAATCGAAGCCTTATTGAAACGTGTGTCGCAAGGACGGGAGTTTTATCCCATTAATCCTTTGGTTGATCTCTACAATAGTGTTTCGCTAGCCTATGCTATCCCCTGTGGTGGTGAAGATATGGAAAAGTTAGCTGGAGGCTTATCTTTAGGAAAAGCCAAGGGGGGAGAGCCATTCTTCCCGCTAGGAGCTGAGGAAGACGCTCCTGCTTTGCCGGAAGAAATTATCTATTATGATCAAGAGGGAGCTGTTTGCCGTTGTTTAAACTGGCGGGAAGCTCAAAGAACCATGCTGACAGAAGAAACGCGACAGGCTATTCTTGTGATGGAGGCAGTGACTGAAGAGCAAGCAGGACGGGCCAAAGAAGCAATGGACGAATTAAAAGGCTTGGTCAAGGACTACTTTGGTGTGGAAGGAAAGATTGCATATTTGAGCGCCCAAGTATCTAGTCTAGAAGTATAAAAAAATACCGTCAGAGACCATATGAGTTCTGACGGTTTTTCTTAGTTATTTGGAACTTATTTCTTATTTCGGAAGACAAAAAGTTTACTGAAAACATAGTTCAAAATGACGATCATAAATTGGGCGGCAAACGTTTCGATGGTATTGATAGCCGTCCGATTCATATTGACAAACTGACCGATGATTTGCGGATACTGGGTTACAAAGATGGTGGTCATCAAGAGGTCAAGCACCAGAGTTCCCATTCTAGCAAAAGAGAAAACAATCAACCGTTTCAACCAGCCTTTTCTTTCTTGTTTAAAGACAATCGTATCATTGGTAGCAAAGGCAAAAAGAATTCCTGCAATATTTCCAATTAAGGTAGCTAGTTGTTCTTGGTCTGTCAGTTGGAAAACAATCAGCCGAGTAGCAACAGAAACAATCGTTGTAGCAACACCAAAGATCAGGTAGGCTAAAATTTCATTATCAAAGATTCGATTAAGTAGTTTTTTCATACAATTAGTCTATCATAATTTCCTTATTTATGCTATACTTATAAAGTTGATTTGTTGCTTTGAAATCTATTAGTTTGGGTCATCGGCAAAGATCAACCCTTGGTGCTTAGCTTCTTTCACCAAGCATATTAGACGCGGTAAAACCGCTAAAGGAGAAAACGATGAAAAACTATACTGTTCGTGACTTGGCACAGATTGCCCTAGTTGCAGCTCTCTATGTGGCCTTGACCATTACGCCCCCGTTGAATGCCATCGGAAGCAACGAGATCCAATTCCGTGTTTCTGAAATGCTCAACTTCATGGCTTTCTACAATCGGAAATACATTTGGTCTGTTACCATTGGGTGTATGATTTCTAACTTCATGAGTTATGGAATTATCGATTTGATCGTTGGTGGTGGATCTACCTTGGTCTTCGTAACACTTGGGGTTTACCTATTTAAACGATTTGAAAAGGAAGAGCTCTTTAATGGATGGATTCGCAAGGATCATTTCTTATTTTCAATTTTCTTTGCCCTCTCTATGTTTACGATTGCCTTAGAATTGCATATTATAAACGAAACACCATTCTTCTTGAATTGGTTGACTACTGGTTTGGGTGAATTCGCTTCTCTGATTGTCGGAGCGATTCTGATCAAACGAATTTCAAATCATATTGATTTAACTCAATAAATTAAGAGTCTGAAGCCTTGCTTCAGGCTTTTTTTGCTAATTGAAGTAGGATTTCGGACGGGTAGTAAAAAAATGCTTTTTTTTCTAGTGGGAAGTAGTCAGACAGGCCACAGTAAAGCGTTTTTATGGTAAAATAGAAGTATGGAAACCAGAATAAAAGAGTTAGTAAATCTACTCAACCAATATGCGGAAGAATATTATACCAAAGATGCTCCCTCGGTATCTGATCAAGAATATGATCGTCTATACCGAGAACTTGTAGAATTAGAAGAAGCCTATCCAGAACTAGTCCAACCCAATAGTCCAACTCATCGGGTCGGAGGAACCATTCTCAAAGGATTTGAAAAATACCAGCATACTTACCCGCTTTATAGCTTGCAGGACGCCTTTTCTTATGAAGAATTGGTGGTCTTTGACCAACGGGTTCGAAAGGAATTTCCATCTGTCACCTATGTATGTGAGTTAAAAATAGATGGTCTATCTATTTCACTTTCTTATGTGGATGGCGTCCTCGAAACTGGTGCTACGCGGGGGGATGGGAGTGTTGGAGAAAATATTACCGAGAACCTCAAGCGAGTTCGCGATATTCCTCTAGTTTTACCGGAACCTCTTACATTAACCGTTCGCGGAGAATGTTACATGCCCCGTGCGTCTTTTGATGCTGTAAATTTGTCCCGTCAAGAAAATGGGGAAGCAGAGTTTGCGAATCCTCGAAATGCTGCAGCCGGTACTCTAAGACAGTTGGATACGAAGATTGTTACGGAGCGCAAGCTCGCGACCTTCCTCTATCAGGAAGCTAGTCCTACTGACCAAGCGACCCAAGAGAAGGTATTAGCCAAATTAAACGGACTCGGTTTTGTCGTCAATCCTCATCACAAGATAGCGACTAGTATCGAGCAAGTTTGGACCTATATTCAAGAAGTGGCAGCCATGCGAGACCAGCTTCCTTATGATATCGACGGGGTCGTGATTAAAGTAAATGATCTAGCTGTTCAAGAAGAACTTGGTTTTACCGTCAAGGCTCCCAAATGGGCAGTGGCTTACAAATTCCCAGCTGAGGAGAAGGAAGCAAAACTCTTGTCAGTTGATTGGACTGTCGGTCGGACAGGAGTGGTGACACCAACGGCTAATTTGACTCCCGTTCAGCTGGCAGGGACGACTGTTAGTCGTGCTACTCTCCATAATGTGGATTACATTGCTGAGAAAGATATCCGCAAGGACGATACGGTTATTGTTTATAAGGCCGGGGACATTATCCCCGCTGTCTTGCGTGTTGTCATGGATAAGCGCATATCGGAAGAGAGATTAGAGATTCCGTGTCACTGTCCGAGTTGCGAGAGCGAGCTCCTTCATTTTGAAGATGAAGTGGCCTTGCGTTGTATCAATCCTCGCTGTCCGGCTCAAATAAAAGAAGGACTCGCTCACTTTGCCAGCCGTGATGCCATGAACATTACAGGCTTGGGGCCAGCAGTGGTCGAAAAACTGTTTGCTAAAGAACTGGTTCAAGATGTAGCAGGTATTTATCGGCTAACCGTCGATGACCTCTTGCAATTGGATGGTTTTAAAGAAAAATCTGCCCAAAAATTAGTAGATGCGATCCAGACATCGAAGGGAAATTCTGCTGAAAAACTATTGTTTGGTCTGGGAATTCGTCATGTGGGAAGTAAGGCTAGCCAGCTCTTGCTCCAGGAATTCCATTCCATTCCAGCTATAGCAGATGCAAAGGTTGAAAAGATTGCGGCGATAGACAGTTTAGGAATGGTGGTTGCTGAAAGTCTTAAGCGTTATTTTGCCCAGGAAGGCTCTCAACTTCTTTTAGAAGAGCTTAAGGATGCTGGGGTAAACTTAGATTACCTTGGACAAAAGGTTGCAGCAGATGCTCCTTTGTCCGGTAAAACAGTTGTCTTAACTGGTAAACTGGAACGTCTGACACGTTCGGAAGCCAAGGCTAAATTAGAAGCCTTAGGGGCTAAAGTCACAGGTTCCGTGTCCAAAAAAACTGACCTATTAGTAGCAGGTAGCGATGCGGGAAGTAAATTAAGCAAAGCGCAGGAATTATCGATTGAAATACAGGATGAAGCCTGGCTTGAAAGTTTATAGAGGCATGTATGGAAAATAAGATTAAAAAAGCACGAGTGATATATAATCCGACCTCTGGTCAGGAAATCATTAAAAAGAATATCGCAGAAGTTTTGGATGTGTTAGAGGATGTTGGCTACGAAACAAGTGCCTATCAGACCACTCCAGAGCCCCTTTCAGCTCAATTAGAAGCAGAACGAGCTGCAAAAGCTGGTTTTGATTTGATAATTGCTGCTGGAGGAGATGGAACCATTAATGAGGTTGTCAATGGGGTTGCTAGCTTGGAACACCGTCCAAAGATGGCTTTTATTCCAACTGGAACAACCAACGATTATGCTCGTGCACTGAAGATTCCAATGGGAGACCCAGTCGCAGCTGCACGGATCATTGAGAAGAACCAAACTATTCAAATGGACATTGGCCGTGCTTACGGAAGTAAATATTTTATCAATATTGCTGCAGCAGGAACCTTGTCCGAATTAACCTTTAGCGTTCCAAGTGAAGTGAAATCACGCTATGGCTACTTTGCTTATGTGGCCGAAGCTGTGAAAAAATTTCCTAAAAATAAAACCCGCAAGGTACGGATTGAACACGACAATGGGGTCTATGTTGGACCAGTTTCTCTTGTTTTCGTAGCATTGACCAATTCAATCGGTGGCTTTGAAAGTGTGGCACCAGATGCTAAACTTGATGATGGGAACTTTACCTTGATCTTAGTCAAAACAGCTAAATTATTTGAAATGCTGTCTCTCATTATGCAAGCTGTAAATGGTGGGAAACACGTTAATGATTCAAATATTGAATACCTCAAGACCTCTAAATTAAAAATTGAAGTTTTGGATCAGAAAGAAGAGTTCAAGATTAATTTAGATGGCGAATACGGCGGAGATACACCGGTAGAACTGGAAGTTTTCCACAATCACTTAGAATTTTTTGCCAACATCGATGAAATTAATGACGATGCTCTGGTCCGTTCAGAATATAAATCAGAAGAATAATGGAGAATCATTGCTGAGAGTGGGTAATGCCAGTTTCTTCATACATAGTTAATTAGGAAATAGGAAATACAATACGATGCATCAGTATCAAGTGAAAATCCACTACCATCATCCCGTAGGTGATTATTTCGCCCGTGATATGTGGAAGTGGCATGAAGGAGTATGGGGAGAGGAAGTCTCTTTCTCCAAGCTCGATTATTTTGGAGTTGAGGGGCTCCTAGTTTATAACTGTGAGACACCTCAACACATTGGCCATGTCATCATCAAGGAAGGAAACTGGCTTAGTCAGTCGGATGAATACCATATTGAGCTTTTACCAGAAGGGAAAGTGCGGGAAGTCTGGTTGATTCAAGGAGATGACACCGTTTATTATTCCTTGCAGGCTGCAATGACCAGTCATGAATACAGCCGTCGGAAGCCACGCGCTTTTGATATGGCGACGCACTATCAAGAATTTGATGCCAAATGGGGCTATCAGGGTTGGTTGGGATATCGCCAGCAAGATGATGATTACCGCTTTAAACTTTGGGCGCCTACTGCCAATAAAGTAGACCTTCTCATCTATGATTCTGTAGCCAATGACAGCAAGGTCTGGAAGATTGTCCCAATGGTTCGTGGTCAGAGAGAATCTAGCGACCATGTTCGCAATAACTGTGGTGTCTGGTATGCGGATGTCATGGGAAACCTCAGTGGACTAGCCTATCAGTATAAGGTTTATTTTGATTACCATACAGAGATTGCGCGTGATCCTTATACGATCGCTACCAGTGAAAATGGGAAAAAGTCTGCCATTCTTTCTCATCAGGATTGCATCTTCCCTGCCTTTCAGTCAGAAGCTTATGAAAAGGCTGACTGGCGTCTGGATAATCCTTGTCAGGCGGTTGTCTATGAAATGCATGTCCGGGATTTGACCATCTCTCCGACTTCCGGGGTGGATGATGCCTATCGAGGAACCTACCGAGGAGCTCACCAGACTGGGACGAAGAACGCCCAAGGAGATGCCACAGCCTTTGACTATATCAAGGAATTAGGGGTCAATGTGGTCCAACTGCAACCAGTGACCGACCGCTATAAGACCTATGATGAAGACGGGAATGTCCTCTACAATTGGGGCTACGATGTGCAGAATTACTCTGCTCCAGAGACTAGTTACTCGACCAAACCTCACGATCCTAAGACCACCATGCGTGAGTTAAAAGAAATGATACACGCCTATCATGAAGCGGGTATTTCGGTAGTCATGGATGTGGTCTATAATCATATCTATTCGACAGAAGATGGAGCTTTCCAAACAACCGTTCCTGATTATTACTACCGGATGAATCCAAATGGATCCTTCCAAAATGGTACAGGAGTTGGGAATGAGACGGCCAGTGAGCATGAGATGTACCGCAAATTCATGATTGATTCCTTGACGTATTGGGTAAAAGAATATAAGATTGACGGTTTCCGCTTTGACTTAATGGGGATTCACGATGTGGATACTATGAATGAAATCCGTGAAGCCATGGACGCAATTGATCCACGGATTCTCCTTTATGGAGAAGGTTGGGATATGGGGTCAGGATTGGCTCCGGAAGATAAGGCCAAAAAGGACAATGCTTATCAAATGGCCCAAGTCGGTTTCTTTAATGATACCTCTCGAGATGCCATTAAGGGAGCTGAGGTATTTGGTTCCATCAAACGTGGCTATGTTAGTCGCAAGTCTACAGAAGATATCATTGCGCGCTCCGTACTTGGAAGTGCAGAGTTGGGATCCTTCCTAACGCCAAGTCAGGTCCTCAACTATGTAGAAGCCCATGACAACTACAACCTCTACGATTTACTTTCTTATGTCCATCCAAATGATTCTCAGGAAAAAATTAAGAAGCAGGTAGAAATGGCGACAGCCATGAATCTCCTCTTCCAAGGGATGGCCTTTATGCAGGTTGGACAAGAGTTCCTACGAACCAAACTAGTTGCAACGGGCGAAGATGGAGAAGTGACACCTCAAGATCGAGAACGGGCCATGAATTCCTATAATGCGCCAGATGCTGTCAACCAAGTCGATTGGGATTTAGTATCTGTCAATAAGGATACAATCGAATATGTGCGTCAAATCATTCATTTGAAGAAGACCCTACCTGCCTTGTCCCTCGAATCTTATGAGGAAATCTACCAACATGTCTTCGTGCATACAGCAGATATGGGCAGTGGTGTTGTTGTCTTTGAATTGACCTGGGATAAACACTATTATGTTATCTTTAACACCAGTGGACTACCATTCTATCTCCAGAACGCAAATCATCTTGAGCTCCTTGTTGGAAATAGCCGAAACAAACGTCCATTCTATGTAGAGAATTTAACAGCTTCCATATTTGAATGGAAGAAATAAATAAAAAAAAAGATTGGGATTTCCTAATCTTTTTTCAAATAGAAGATAATGTCCTCTTAAAAACTTTCCTTAGGTGAGTACGGACGTCAGCGAACTTCTCTGAAGTTCCAAGACTTAGTTTTGAACCTAAAGTTTCAAAACTCCCGAGTACTTGAAACACTATGTTTCAAGTACTTTTCTCACAGCGGAAAGTTTTAGATTTGCTTTAATAATCCAAGGTAAAAGAAGTGTTTTTTGAAAAACAGTCCAGCTTCCTTAAAGTAAAAACAGTTTGTCTATATTCAAAAATAAGATTGGGAGGTCCCAATCTTATTTTTTCTCTGATGAAGATGAGCTTGAGCTACTTGAGCTGGAATCCTCACTCGAAGAAGAAGAACTGAACTGTTCAGGGTGGAGATCTTTATAGCTTGGTGCTTTGAAGAGATCAACCGTTGATTGATTGCCTTTTTGGCTATAGAGGCTGGTTGAGGAATTCCCTTTTTCTTTTTCAATTTTCTTCAATGCTTTCATCGAGTTGTTGTAGGAGTAGTCATCCGGGTTGACTTTACCAAGATCATTTCCAGTGTAGAATCGTAAGAGGTCCCCCGTTTGGATACTATCACTAATCTTGAGTTGTAAATTAGCTGCCTCACGGATTTTATCCAGTTGCTCTTTCGTTGATTCGTCTGGATTGGTGATTTCTTCACCAGTCTTGGTGTAATAGGTCCGCCCACTGTAACTTGTATACTCAGGAGTCACAAAGTAGTTAGCAGAACGGAAAGCTACGATTTGGCTATGATTTGGAGATAACAAGTCTTGACCCACTTGAAGGAAGTTCTTAGAATCAATTCCTAACAAGTGTTCCAATGTTGGAAGCATATCAATCTCTCCACCATAGGTCTCAATGACTTTCCCCTTGTTCATGCCAGGCACGACCACCATATAAGGTACCCGTTGCAACATAGCATTATCATAACTTGACCAAGTCTCAGAGTTCTTATCAAGCAAAGGAGCTAGAGCTGGATTGCGAGAATTAGAAATACCGTAGTGGTCTCCATAAAGAACGATAATAGAATTTTCGTATAAGCCAGATGCCTTTAGATAATCGAAGAAGGCCTTGATGGATGAATCAAGATAATTGGCTGTTGCAAAATAGCCATTAATCGTTTCATCCTGGGTTTCTGCAAGAGGGAAGCCAATTTCGTCACCAATCAGACTCGTCGTATAAGGATAGTGGTTGGAAACGGTAATGAACTTAGTATAAAAAGGTTGTTGCATGTGTTCCAAGTACTTGATAGAATCCTTCAACATAATCTTATCATTAAGTCCATATTGGAAGGAGTTGGTATCATCTTGCTTGGTAAAATAGGAGGCATCAAAGAAGTAATGGTAGCCCCATTGTTTGTAAGCAGTATTACGGTTCCAGAAGCTTCCGGCATTTCCGTGGAAAACAGCACTGGATTGGTAGCCATTCTTTGAAAGAATGAAAGGAGCTGCTTGCTGGGTATTGGTCCCACCGTAGTTCACCATAAAGGAACCTTGGTTCAAACCGAACAAGCCCGTTTCAATCATGGTCTCTGCATCCGATGTTTTACCAGCTTTTACCTGGTTGAAGACATTGGAAAATGCAAAGGTTTCGTTTGAATGGTAGAGCGAGTTGATAAATGGGGTCACTTCGTATTCTTTGCCATCGACTTTCAATTTATAGTCGATCAAGAATTGTTGGAAGCTTTCCAAATGGATATAGATAACATTACGACCTTTAGCAAGTCCAAAGGTTTCAGGGTTTGGTTGAGCATAATGGCTAGCAACATACTCTTCAACTGGTTTCAGGTCAACTTCAGAAGCCTTTGAACGTTCTTTATTGGCCATGTAAGTCTGGTTGGCACTGTAACCCAAAAAGGCAGGTAAACCAAGCGCACGAACCACATAGTAGTTGGAGAAGCCACGCGTTAACAATTCCGGACGGTCAATCTCTGCCAAGAAAAGGTTGGCAGAGAAGAGCATAGCAGAGAGCGAAGTCACTGCAAAACTTGCCCGTTTGTTAAAGGGACGGTGATCTAGTTTGACCAATTTCTTTAAGAAGAGGAAAGCTAGAATCGGGAAGTCTAAAATATAGATAATATCCCAGGGACGGAATAATTCTAAGGCTGCAGCTCCAAGACCAGCGGAAACCTTACTAGAGGCCAGCATGGTATTAACCGTTACGAAGTCAGTAAACTCACGATAATAAATCGAGTTGGAAATCAACCAGATAAATAAAATGACATAGATGCTAAAAGATAGCAAATAAAAGAGTTTGGTTCTCTTAATATAAAAAGCGAGACCGATGAATAAGAGGCTGAGTGGAATCGGGTTAATGACTGCGAGAAAAACCTGATAAAAGCCTTGAATATCTAGATTAAAGTCTACTGCATAGGCCCACATGGTTTTAAACCAATAAAGCAACAGTAGGGTAAAGACAAATCCTAGTCTGGTACTCATAGCATCGAGTATCGTTTTGGTAATTTTTTTCACAAAAATATACTTCCTTGCCTTATTTCCTAAAAATTTTCTTACAACAGTATACCATAATTTAAAACGTTTTGAAAATAAAGCAAGTAAATAATAATGTTAAAAAAGAGTATGGTTGATATTGGTAATCATTAGCTAAACAAAAGAAGTGAGATTGTTTAAAAAGATGGTGAATACTTCCTTGATAATAGGATTCTTAAGTAGGAGACTTTGTGAATTTTTGAAAATTTTGATACAATAGAAGTATGAAAAAGCTGACAATTAACCGACAAGTTGAGAAAAAAATCCATAAAGGTTATAAGATTTTAGAGAAGAGTGATTTTGAACAACTCCCTTTTGACAATGAGGTGGTCGAGCTGGTCACAGCTTCGGGCCATTTTCTTGGGACAGGCTATCTATCAGAGCAAAACAAGGGACTTGGTTGGGTCATTTCTACGAAGAAAATCAACCTGGATCAGGCTTACTTTAGTCATCTATTTGCTAAAGCTAAGTCAAAACGTCAGTCTTACTATCAGTCGGAATTGGACACAGCTTTTAGAATTTTTAATCAAGAAGGCGACGGATTTGGTGGCTTGACTATTGATCTCTATGGAGATTATGCCGTCTTTTCCATCTACAATGCCTTTGTTTATCAAATCAGAGAGCTGCTTGTTACGGCTTTTCAAGAAGTCTTTCCAGAGGTCTTGGGAGGATATGAAAAAATCCGTTTCAAGGATCCAGGTTATGAGTCAGCCCATCTTTTTGGTCAAGAAGCTCCAGACCAGTTTTTGATTTTGGAAAATGGCGTTCGCTACCAAGTCTTTTTGAATGATGGCTTGATGACAGGGATTTTCTTAGACCAACACGATGTGCGTGCTAGCTTAGTAGATGGCTTAGCTGCAGGTAAATCCTTACTCAATATGTTTTCCTACACGGCGGCTTTTTCGGTAGCAGCGGCTATGGGAGGAGCAGTAGAAACGACTTCTGTAGATCTGGCAAAGCGGAGTCGCGAACTATCCGAAGCCCATTTTGTGGCAAATGGTTTAGAACTGGATCACCACCGCTTTATTGTGATGGATGTTTTTGATTATTATAAGTATGCCAAGCGTCATGGTTTGACTTATGATGTGATCGTTCTAGATCCTCCGAGTTTTGCTCGCAATAAGAAGCGTACCTTCTCAGTTGCGAAGGATTACCACAAACTGATTGAGCAGTCCCTAGAGATTTTAAATCCAAATGGTATTTTGATTGCTAGTACGAATGCTGCCAATGTCAGTCGGGATAAATTTAAGAAAGAAATTGAAAAGGGCTTCAAAGGCCAAAAACATCGCTATATCAGTGAAGTTGGACTTCCAGCTGATTTTCGATACAATGAAAGGGAAGAAAGTAGTAATTACTTGAAAGTATTTACAATTAAGGTGGATCAATGAAATTAGTCGTTTCTGTAATGCCAAGAAATTTTGAAGAAGCACAGGCCATTGATGCCAGTCGTTATCAAGATGCAGATGTGATTGAATGGCGTGCGGATTACTTGGACAAAAATGATATTTTACAGGTTGCGCCTGCCATCTTTGAGAAATTTGCAGGCCGTGAAATTTTATTTACGCTACGGACACGGGAGCAGGGAGGAGAAATTGAACTTTCTGGTGAAGAGTACGTAGCCCTTATACATGATATCAACAACATCTACCATCCGGATTATGTTGATTTTGAGTACTTTGGTCATCAGGCCGAGTTTAATCAGATGATGGATTACTCCAATCTTTGCTTAAGCTACCATAATTTCCAGGAAACCCCTGAAAATATGATGGAAATTATGTCTGAATTAACCAGCTTTACACCGAAATTGGTCAAGGTATCTGTGATGGCTCATACCGAGCAGGATGTTCTGGACCTAATGAACTATACACGTGGCTTTAAGACGCTAAATCCAGAACAAGAGTTCGTTACCATTTCTATGGGGAAAATCGGCCGAATCTCTCGCATCGCTGCCGATTTAACCGGTTCTGTTTGGTCCTATGCCAGTGTTGGAGAGCAAAGTGCACCAGGTCAAATCAGCTTGTCCAGCATGCACAAGATTCGGGAGATCTTAGATGAAGATTGATGGCTATACGCGAATGGCGGCCGTGATTGCCAAGCCCATTCGTCATAGTATCTCACCCTTTATTCACAACCGGGCTTACCAATTAACCGCGACCAATGCAGTCTATCTTGCTTGGGAAGTGGAAGAAGAACAAGTCGAACAAAGTCTTCAACAGTTACGGGTACTAGATATGTTGGGTGCTAATATTTCCATGCCCTACAAGAAAAAGGTCTTGCCATTTTTAGATCAGGTAGATGGAAGCGCGCAACTCATTGGTTCGGTCAATACAATTGTTCAGAAAGATGGTCGTTTAACAGGCTACAACACAGACGGTCTTGGTTTTCTAAAGAGTCTCCCTAAGACTTTTTCGATAAAGAATAAGAAACTTGTCCTTTTAGGAGCGGGTGGTGCTGCGACTGCTATTGTTGTAGAGGCTATTCGGCAAGGAGTTGGCGAGATTCATTTATTTGTTCGTCCAGAAAGCTTAGATAAATATCAGGCTATCTTTGCTCCACTATCCGAAACTCTTGCTGTTTTAATTGTCCTTCATGACTTATCCAGTTGGGATCAGTTGAATGCAACGATAGAGGGGACGGATTTATTGATCAATGCTACAGGACTTGGAATGGACGGGTTTTCTCTCCCTATTCCGAAAGACTTTATCTTTCCTAAAGGTTGTCTAGTGGCTGATTTAGCTTATTTTCCTGTCAAGACACCATTTCTTCAATTAGCAGAAGAACAAGGGGCAAAAACCTTAAATGGCTTGGGAATGCTCTTCCATCAAGCTGCCGTTGCCTTCGAACTGATGACGGATAAAACTTTCCCGGAAGAGGAAGTCTGGCAAGCTTTGAAATTGGAATACCCAGATTATGTATTAGAAAAATGATGGAAGAAAACAGAAAAACTTAATCAAGTATGCTCTGTTTTCTATTTTTATACAATAGTGAAATTGTAATTTTTTTCACATGGATTTGAAAGGAGATCCTTATGAAGGTGAATGTTGATCTACCAAAGAATGGTTATGAGATTGTCATTGAGAATGGAGCGATCCAAAAGGTTGGAACCTGGCTCAGTCATTTATGGGAAGCTCAAAAAGTAGCAGTCATTACAGACAACCATGTAGGATCTCTTTATGCAAGTCAGGTGGTAAAAAACCTTGAAAGTGAAGGATTTACAGTGATTAGCTATGAGTTCCTAGAAGGAGAAGCTAGTAAAAATCTGACGACCGTCCAGAAAGTCTATGAATTTTTAGCGAAAAATGGGATGACACGATCAGACGGCATTCTCGCTCTTGGTGGTGGCGTTGTCGGTGATCTAGCTGGCTTTGTAGCTTCCACCTATATGAGGGGCATTCATTTCGTTCAAGTACCGACTAGTTTGACAGCGCAGGTTGACTCCTCTATCGGAGGTAAGACCGGAGTCAATACACTCTATGCTAAAAACATGGTAGGAACATTTGCCCAACCGGATGGGGTATTGATTGATCCTGAAGTGCTGCTGACTCTTGGCAAGCGCGAGTTGATCGAGGGCATGGGAGAAGTTATCAAGTACGGTCTCATAGAAGATCAAGTCTTATGGGAAGAGCTGGATCAAATGGATGGCTCCGTTGAGTCTATTTATGAGCATGCAGAATCCCTGATTGCCCATTCCTGTCAAGTCAAGCGCAAGATGGTCGTCGAAGATGAGCTAGACCAAGGCATTCGCCTATATCTGAATTTTGGTCATACCCTTGGCCATGCGATTGAAGCAACAGCCGGTTATGGCCAGATTATGCACGGAGAAGCCGTAGCGATTGGAATGGTGCAAATCACTAAGGTGGCAGAAGCTAAGGGATTGGTCCAAGCCGGTTTAACGCAGGCTATTCGTCAAATGTGTCAAAAATTTGGCTTACCAGTAGAATTCCATACTTGGGATAAGGAAAAGCTTTATCAGGCCTTAACCTTGGACAAGAAGGCGAGGGGCAATCAATTGAAACTCGTTTTGGTACCTGAAATTGGAACTTGTCAGATCCATCCAGTCCCATTGGAAGAAATGAGAGACTTCTTAAACTAGAAAGCGACAAAGGAGATACCATGCGTTATTTAACAGCAGGAGAATCACACGGACCACGACTTACAGCTATTATCGAAGGAGTGCCAGCAGGTCTCCCTTTGACAGCTGATTATATCAACGTCGAATTAAAACGCCGCCAAGGAGGCTACGGTCGTGGAGCACGGATGAAGATTGAAAGCGATCAGGTCGAGATCACCTCTGGTGTTCGCCATGGCTTGACCATGGGAGGTCCTATCACCTTGAATGTCACCAATCTAGACCATCAAAAATGGCTAGAAATCATGTCTGTTAGTGATGTGGAGGAAAAGAAGAAGGGGCTCCGGAAAATTACCAAGCCTCGTCCAGGCCACGCCGATTTGGTCGGTGGCATCAAGTACCGTTTCGATGACTTGCGAAATTCTTTGGAACGGTCATCGGCTCGGGAAACAACCATGCGGGTAGCAGTAGGTGCAGTAGCCAAACGTTTATTGGAAGAGATTGGGGTTCAAGTAGCCAGCCACATCGTCAATTTCGGTGGCATCGAAGTAGAGGTTCCGGAAAATCTAACAGTTTCCCAAATCAAGGAAGCGGTTGCTCAGTCAGAAGTTTCCATCGTCAATCGAGAGCGAGAAGAGGAAATCAAGGCCTATATCGATAGTGTGAAGAAAGAAGGGGAAACCATCGGAGGGATCGTCGAAACGATTGTAGGTGGTGTGCCTGTCGGTCTGGGATCTTTTGTCCAATGGGACAAGAAATTGGATGCTAAGATCGCTCAAGGGGTTGTCTCTATCAATGCTTTTAAAGGTGTAGAGTTCGGGCTAGGCTTTGAAGCAGGCCGTCGAAAAGGCAGTCAAGTCATGGACGAAATTCTCTGGTCTGAGCAAGATGGGTATACTCGTCGAACCAATCATTTGGGTGGATTTGAAGGCGGTATGACCAATGGAGAGCCGATTATCGTTCGTGGTGTTATGAAACCAATCCCAACCCTTTATAAACCCCTCATGAGTGTCGATACTGAAACGCACGAACCGTATAAGGCAACGGTGGAGCGGAGTGATCCAACAGCACTTCCGGCTGCAGGGGTTGTCATGGAAGCTGTGGTGGCAACGGTTTTAGCCACAGAAGTCTTGGACAAGTTCTCTTCTGATAATCTGGAAGAATTGAAGGAGGCTGTCGAGAGTCATCGGGCCTATACCAAAGCTTTCTAACTGGAGAAATAGATGGAAGAAAAGGTTGTTTATATCGTCGGTCTAGGACTGATTGGTGCTTCGTTAGCCATGGGGATCCGGAAAGCTCATCCGCAAGTGACTTTACTAGGCTATAATCGCAGTCAGGCCTCACGGGATATTGCACTTAAGAATGGCATAGTGGATGAGGTGACGGCTGATCTTGAAGCATTTGCTAGTCGAGCTGATGTCATTATCGTCTCCTTACCTGTCAAGCAAACCATTCAAACCTTTCAGCAACTGGCGAGAATGCCACTGAAAGAAGGAGTCATTGTGACAGATGTGGGCTCTACCAAGGGGGCCATTGTAGAAGCTGGTCAAGAAGTTTTTAATTATCTGCCAGTCCGTTTTGTCGGCGGACATCCCATGGCAGGGAGTCACAAGACAGGAGCTGCGTCAGCTGACTCTACTCTCTTTGAAAATGCCTACTACATTTTTACGCCAACAACTGCGACTGATCCCAGTGCGGTCTTGGAATTGAAGGATCTCCTCTCAGGGCTTAAAGCCCGTTTCATCGAGGTAGATCCAATAGAACACGATCGGGTCACTTCTCAAATCAGCCACTTTCCTCACGTATTGGCAGCTACCCTGATGGGACAAGCAGCTGCTTATACAAAAGAGCATGCCTTAGCAGGTCGCTTTGCTGCAGGAGGATTTCGTGATATGACGCGGATTGCGGAGAGTGAGCCCAGCATGTGGACCTCCATTTTGCTATCCAATCCAGCTGCTGTTCTCGATCGGATAGTAGACTTTCAGGCTCGCCTTGACCAAGTTGCTGATATGATTCGCCAAGGACAAGAAGAAGCGATTTGGTCCTTCTTTGACCATAGTCGAGAGCAACGGCAACATATGCAGATCCATAAGAGAGGAGGGGTGGAAAGCACCTTCGATATTTTTGTGGATGTTCCAGACGAAGAAGATGTCATTCTTCGAATCCTGGAGTTGCTTCGTGGTACCTCCTTGGTCAATATTCATATCAATGAGGAAAACCGAGAAGATGTCTACGGGATTCTCCAGATTTCCTTTAAGACGGCTGCAGATCAAGCGCGGGCTGAAGCCCTGATCACCGAGCAAACGGATTATAGTGTGGTAATCAAATAGGTCCTAAGTAGGATTTTTACAAAAATAGCAGTTTCTAACACAAGATGTACCAGAATCTTTGTATAATAGAACAAAACCAAATTGTTAAGGAGAAATTACATGTCAAATATTTATGATCTAGCCAATGAATTGTCACGTGGAATTCGTGACTTACCAGAATACAAGGCTGTTCTTGCTAGTAAGGAAGCCATTGATGCCGATGCCGATGCAAAAGCGTTATTCGGAGACTACCTGGCTTTCCAACAAGAAATTCATGGAGTCATCCAGTCTGGACAAATGCCAACTGAAGACCAACAAAAGAAAATGCAGGACTTTGCTGGGAAGTTACAAGGAAACCCAATTGTTAATGAGTTTTTCACCAAACAACAGCAATTGTCTGTTTATCTAGGAGATATTGAACGGATTATTTTTGATCCAGTTCAAGATTTATTTAAATAAGGGAGAGGTGGAGAGCCCACCTCTTTTTCTCTCCCATCTTAGAGGACCTTCCAAGTGAACGTTGAAAATGGCTGTTTTTTATGGTAGAATTTTTAGAAAAGCTTGAAGGGGTAAGCCATGAAATTACAAACGAATTGTAAGGGTTTAAATGGAATCATTCGTGTTCCAGGTGATAAATCGATCAGTCATCGTTCGATTATCTTTGGTAGCCTTGCGCATGGAACCACTAAGGTCTATGATATCCTACGTGGTGAAGATGTCTTATCCACTATTCAAGTATTTAGAGACCTAGGCGTCTCTATCCAAGATGATGGTCAAGTGATCACCATCGAGGGAAAAGGCTTCGAAGCTTTTCAACAACCTAAGAATAATCTGGATATGGGGAACTCAGGCACCTCCACTCGATTGATAGCGGGTGTCTTAGCAGGAAGTCCTTTTCCAGTCACCATGGTTGGAGATGACAGCTTGTCCAAACGACCAATGGATCGAGTGGCGATCCCCCTTCGAGAGATGGGAGTCACTGTCCAGGGTCAAACAGATCGAGACATGTTGCCCCTTCGCCTTCATGGAACAAAAGAGTTACAACCAATCCACTATTCATTACCGGTAGCCTCTGCTCAGGTCAAGTCAGCTCTTCTATTTGCTGCCATGCAAGCAGAAGGGGAGTCGGTTATTTTGGAGAAGGAGCTAACGCGGAATCACACCGAAGATATGATCCAGCAGTTCGGTGGCCATATCAGCGTGAAGGGCAAAGAAATTCGCCTACGTGGGCCTCAAAGCTTCCAAGCCTGTGAGGTGACGGTACCAGGTGATATTTCCAGTGCAGCCTTTTGGTTGGTAGCTGGTTTGATTGTCCCTAATAGTCAGATTCGTCTAGAGAATGTCGGGATCAATGAGACTCGTACAGGTATCCTAGAGGTTATTGAAAAAATGGGTGGCAAGCTTCAAATATTGGATGTTGATCCCCTTGCTAAGGCTGCGACGCTTGTCGTAGAGACTTCCGACCTCCATGGAACAGAAATTTCGGGTGATTTGATTCCTTGCTTGATTGATGAGCTTCCAATCATTGCCCTTTTGGCTACCCAGGCTTCTAGCCAAACCATTATCAAAGATGCTGAAGAATTGAAAGTCAAGGAAACAGATCGCATCCAAGTAGTGGCAGAGAGTCTAAATGCCATGGGGGCTAACATCACCCCAACAGAGGACGGGATGATTATTG
The DNA here is from genome assembly GCF_022240605.1 of Streptococcus sp. DFI.7.26. Classification (NCBI taxonomy): domain Bacteria; kingdom Bacillati; phylum Bacillota; class Bacilli; order Lactobacillales; family Streptococcaceae; genus Streptococcus; species Streptococcus sp. DFI.7.26. Next base: position 83,291 of record NZ_JAKOGN010000005.1, read on the forward strand.
AGGGGAAAACGCCCTTACATGGTGCTAGCCTGCAAACCTTTGGTGACCACCGGATCGGCATGTTGGGAGCTATTGCAGCCCTGCTTGTAAGAGATGGTGAAGTGGAGCTTGCGCGTGCTGAAGCAATTAATACCAGCTACCCTTCCTTCTTTGAAGACTTAGAAAAGGTGTCTCATGCCTAAAATATTACTTGGCTTTATGGGAGCAGGGAAAACGACCATTGGTCGTTTGTTGGATCCAGCTTTTACTGATATGGATGCACTCTTAGTTCGACGCTTAGAAATGCCGATTTCTGACTATTTTACTCGCTATGGTGAGGAGAGTTTTCGCTTGCAAGAGTCACTTTTATTGCAAGAGTTGCTCGATGGACAGAGTTCTGTCATTGCAACTGGTGGAGGCATTGTCCTGAAGCCAGAAAATCGCGAGCTCCTCAAAAAGAATTCTTGTAATATTTATTTGCGGATTGATTTTGAGCGGCTTTATCAAAGATTGGCCGCTGATCCTGCAACTAAGCGCCCTCTCTTTCTTGCTAAGAACCAAGAAGAGTTTCGTGCTTTGTATGAACAACGCCTGCCCTTATATGAAGAAGTAGCCACACATGTGATTGATGTTACTGATAAGACACCTGAAAAAATTGTGGAGATGATCCGATGTTTGTAGCTTATCTCGGTCCTAAGGGATCCTTTACCCATCATGTAGCTCTGGAAAGTTTTGAAGATGGTGAATTGCGCCCTTATGACTCCATTACAGAAGTGATGAAAGCCTATGAATCCGCTCAAGTAGAGTATGCGGTCATCCCTGTTGAGAACTCCATCGAAGGCAGTGTCCATGAGACGATTGACTACCTCTTTCACCAGGCTCGTTTCCAGGCTATTGCAGAAGTGGTTTATCCCATTAAGCAACAACTTTTGGCAGTTAAGCAGGATCAAGCCATTGAAGTGATCTATTCACATCCTCAAGCATTAGCTCAAGGGAAAGCCTATGTTCTGGAGCATTTCCCTCAAGCTAGACTAGAGATGACAACTTCGACTTCCTATGCAGCTCGATATGTCTCTCAACATCCAGAGCTTCCTATTGCAGCCATTGCGCCTTTGGAGGCCAAGGATGAATATGGTCTGGAAGTTGTAGCGAGGAACATTCAAGAGATGGATCAAAATTATACCCGCTTTTGGATTCTTGGTCAGCGACCTTTTAAAGGTAGTCGCTCCTTAAAGAAAGTTTCCTGTAAGAATAGTCTGGCCATTACCTTACCAAGCAATATTGCAGGCTCCTTATGCCAGGCCCTATCTACATTTGCTTCAAGAGAATTAAATTTAACAAAAATTGAGAGTCGTCCTTTAAAGACGGTCCTAGGGGAATATTTTTTTATTATCGATGTGGTGGATGCTGACGAATCACTGTTTGCTTCTGCCTATCAAGAACTGGAATCCCTAGGAGCATCTATCAAAACCTTGGGCCACTATTCGGTCTATGTGCTAAACGACAATGAAACGGAGAACGTATGAGTAGAGAATCAGAAAACCTATCCTATCATGAACAAAAGAGATTGGATTATCTTTATTCCAACTATCATTATCTGAATGAGAAAGAACAGTTGGAATACAAGTATCTAAAAAATAAATCAGAGGGACAATTCCAAGATGACCCCGTTTCAGCAAGTACAGAAGAGTCTGTGGTTTCTTCAAGTAGAAGCGAAAACGAGTCTGATGAATTACCAGTCTATCCATCACGGAGCCGAAAGGATAAACCCAAAACCAATAAAAAGAAACGAGAGGAAGTAGTAGCTCTTCCCAAACGTAAGAAGGGAAAAAAAATCCGCATCAAACGTATTTTAAAGTGGATTGCCATTTTCCTCTTGTTGGTCCTTGGTGGAATGGTCTTTATGTTTATTAAAGGCTTGAATAGCAAACCTGGTGGGACCAACGCCCAACCAGCTGTTAAAGAGTATTTCAACGGTCAGAAGACCAAAGACGGGGTCAATATCCTGATCTTGGGAACAGATGGTCGAATAGGGGAAAGCTCGTCTGAGACGCGAACGGACTCTATCATGGTCGTCAATGTCAACAACAAGGACGGTAAGGTAAAATTGGTCAGCTTCATGCGGGATACTCTGGTACATATTGATGGCGTGAGCCAGCAAACAGATCCAGAATATCAAGATTATTATGACCAGAAGTTGAATACGGCCTTTACCATTGGAGAGCAGAATAACAACCAAGGGGCGGAATTGGTCCGTCAGATGCTCAAGGATAACTTTGACATTAATATCCAATACTACGCCATGGTCGATTTCCAAACCTTTGCGACAGCCATTGATACCCTCTTCCCAAATGGGGTCGAGATGAATGCGCAGTTTTCCACTATTGATGGTGAAAAGGTCAGTGAAGTGGAAGTGCCAGACGATTTGAACATGAAAGACGGTGTCGTTCCTCAGCAAACCATCAAGGTCGGAAAACAACGGATGGATGGCCGGACCCTCCTCAACTATGCTCGTTTCCGTAAGGATGATGAGGGCGACTTTGGCCGGACAAGACGCCAACAAGAAGTTATGTCTGCCATTGTTCACCAAATCAAGGATCCAACCAAGCTCTTTACTGGATCTGAAGCACTAGGAAAGGTCTTCGCTATGACCTCAACCAATGTACCCTTCTCCTTCTTGTTGACAAACGGGATTGGCTTAGTCGGAAGTGCCAGCAAGGGGATTGAACGCATTACCATTCCAGAAAATGGTGATTGGGTCGATGCCTATGATATGTATGGCGGACAAGGCTTGCTGGTCGATTTCGATGCTTATAAAAAGAAATTGTCCCAAATGGGCCTAAGATGATATAATTAAGGGATAGGAGTCTGTAAACTCCATCCCTTTTAATTTGTAGAAAGATTGAACACCATGTTAAAGAAAAATGATATTGTAGAAGTTGATATTGTCGATTTGACCCATGAAGGAGCAGGAGTGGCTAAGGTCGATGGCCTGGTCTTTTTTGTGGAGAATGCCCTGCCAGGAGAAGCCATCCGCATGCGCGTGCTTAAAGTCAACAAAAAGATCGGCTACGGTAAAGTAGAGGAGTACCTAGAAAAGTCCCCTCACCGCAATGAAGAACTAGACCTGGCTTACTTACGAACTGGAATTGCTGACTTGGGTCACCTAGCTTATCCGGAGCAACTGAAATTCAAGGCCAAGCAGGTCAAGGATAGCCTCTACAAGATTGCAGGAATATCTGATATGGAAGTACCCCTGACCTTGGGGATGGACCACCCTGTCCAATACCGCAACAAGGCCCAAGTCCCTGTTCGTCGGGTCAATGGTCAGGTCGAGACAGGCTTCTTTCGAAAGAACTCTCATGATTTGATGCCGATTGAAGATTTTTATATCCAAGATCCAGTCATTGACCAAGTGGTCTTGGCGCTTCGGGATTTGATTCGTCGGTTTGACCTCAAGCCTTATGATGAGAAGGAACAGTCTGGCCTGATTCGGAACCTTGTCGTCCGTCGAGGCCACCATTCTGGAGATATTATGGTCATTTTGGTCACTACTCGTCCCAAGGTTTTCCGTGTAGACCAGTTGATCGAGCAGTTGATCAAGCAATTCCCAGCCATCAAATCTGTCATGCAAAACATCAATGACCAGAATACCAATTCCATTTTTGGGAAAGAATGGCGGGTTCTCTATGGTCAAGATTACATTATGGACCAAATGTTGGGGAATAGCTTCCAAATCTCTGGACCAGCCTTTTATCAGGTCAATACCGAAATGGCAGAGAAGCTTTATCAAACAGCTATCGACTTTGCGGAGTTAAAAGAAGACGATGTGGTGATTGATGCCTACTCAGGAATCGGGACCATTGGCCTATCAGTTGCCAAGCATGTCAAGGAAGTTTATGGCGTTGAAGTCATCCCCGAAGCCGTAGAGAATAGCCAGAAGAATGCTAGTATAAACGGCATCACCAATGCCCACTATGTCTGTGATACAGCTGAAAATGCCATGAAGAATTGGCTCAAGGAAGGCATCCAACCAACTGCCATCCTGGTCGACCCACCACGCAAGGGCTTGACCGAAAGCTTTATCAAAGCAAGCGCTCAAACAGGAGCTGACCGTATCGCCTATATCTCCTGTAACGTCGCCACCATGGCGCGTGATATCAAACTCTATCAAGAGTTGGGCTACGAATTAAAGAAAGTCCAGCCGGTGGATTTGTTTCCACAAACGCATCACGTGGAGTGTGTAGTGTTGCTACAACGAAAAAAAGGGTGAAAATCCTTGATTTTAAGCTATTTTACAAGCATTTTGTCTTTGTAGATAAAGGCAATTTTGACGTCAAAAAAGTTCTAAAAAGGCACATAGATGTATATGTATTTGTAGATGTTGTTTGCGCATCTGAAAAATGAATACAACAATAAATATTTATCTAAAGAGAGAACAATTGTATATTGTTCTCCTTTTTTTATTTTCTGGAGGGAAAATGACAAAAGAATTACAATCATCACGCTATATTGTCATTTCATTTTTAGTACGTGAAATGGGAATTGACATTGTTGAAGCCATATCTCTTATGGCTGAATTAGAAAAAAGTGGCTTGGTTCGATTGGAATCAAGTGGAGATTTAATACTCAAAGAACTTGGAGGAGCGCTATGAAGCGAATTACCGCAAATCAATACCAAACTTCAGAACGGTATTATAAATTACCTAAAATTCTTTTTGAGGATGAGAAATATATGGATATGAAACTAGAAGTAAAGGTGGCTTATTCTATTTTAAAAGATCGTTTAGAATTATCTCTTAGTCGTGGTTGGATAGATGAAGAAGGAGCAGTCTATTTAGTATTTTCTAATTCTAAACTGATGAAGCTGTTAGGTTGTTCGAAGTCAAAATTATTGTCCATCAAAAAAATTCTTAAAGAATATGACTTAATTGATGAAGTCCAACAGTCTTCAAGTGAGAAAGGAAGACTAGCTAATAAGATTTATTTAGGGGAATTATCTTCTACCCCAGTAGCTAATTCAAACAGGCCTAGTGTTAAAAAAAGACTAGGGCAGGATGAAAATGAAACGGCCCCCGTCTCACATTTAGCCCCTAGTGAGACTGAAGTTAGTGAGACTAAATATAGTGAGACTGATTCTTTATTTACTGAGGATGAGGAGGATAGGAATACTCATCCTATCTTGAAAAGAAAAGTAGAAAAGGTCACAAAATATGATCGAGATTATATTTGGGGATTGGTACAAGATCAATTTAGACGAGAAGGTTTTTCTGAAACAGCCAGTGAAATTGCTATGACTGATTTTGAGAGAATCTATCAGTATGCTCTTGACAATGTTCGCTTTGTTAGACGAGCGGAAGCACTTGCTGAATTTGTGTTTAACGGCTTGTATTCTGTTTGGAATAACCGTGTTAGAAAAGGAGGTGGTTAGATGTCGTCAATCGAGTGGATATTAGTTTTGCTCATTTTAATTTCAAGCGGTATGACTCTTTGGGCATTGATAGTCGATCAGAAAGGGGTGATAAAGAAATGAGATTTATTGATTTATTTTCAGGTATCGGTGGCTTTCGACTTGGAATGGAAAGTGTCGGACACGAGTGTATTGGATTTTGCGAGATTGATAAATTTGCTAGAGAATCTTATAAATCCATTTTTCAAACGGAAGGAGAAATCGAATTTCATGACATACGAGATGTTTCAGATGACGAATTTAAAAAACTTAGAGGGAAAGTCGATATCATCTGTGGGGGATTCCCTTGTCAAGCATTTTCAATCGCAGGAAGACGATTGGGATTTGAAGATACTAGAGGAACTTTGTTCTTTGAAATTGCTCGGGCGGCCAAACAAATCCAACCACGTTTTCTTTTTCTTGAAAATGTTAAAGGCCTACTCAATCACGATAAGGGACGGACGTTCACCACAATCCTTACCACACTTGATGAGTTGGGGTTTGATGTTGAGTGGCAGGTGCTTAACAGTAAGGATTTTGGCGTTCCCCAAAACAGAGAGAGGGTGTTTATTATCGGACATTCTAGAAAGAAAGGTACCCGACTCCTATTTCCTTTCAGACGAGAAGGTCAAGCAACTAACTCTGAGACTTTAAAAACACTAGGAAATTTGAATCCATCAAAAAGTGGCATGAGCGGTAAAGTCTATTATTCAGAGGGGTTAGCGCCAACATTAGTTCGTGGAAAAGGAGAAGGATTTAAAGTTGCGATTCCTTGTATGACACCAGACAGATTAGAAAAAAGACAAAATGGTAGACGATTTAAGGAAAACCAAGAGCCAATGTTTACTTTGAATACTCAGGATCGCCATGGTATTGTTGTTGTTGGAGATTTACCAACTAGCTTTAAGGAGACTGGTCGCGTATATGGAAGTGATGGGTTATCTCCAACACTAACTACGATGCAAGGTGGAGATAAAATTCCCAAAATACTGATCCCAGAACCAATCAATTTTCTAAAAATCAGGGAAGCAACTAAAAAAGGGTATGCTCAAGCAGAGATTGGAGATTCAATCAATTTAGAAAGACCAAGTTCTCAGTATAGGCGTGGTAGAGTTGGAAAAGGTATAGCTAATACTTTGACAACTAGTGGTCAAATGGGAGTAGTAGTGGCTAGCTATGAAGGAGAAGATAAGCAAGTTTACCATGTAGCTGGTGTCTTAGTAGATGGACAATTTTACCGTTTGAGAATACGACGAATCACCCCTAAAGAGTGTTTTCGCCTGCAGGGATTTCCTGATTGGGCTTTTGAAGCTGCTAGAAAAGTCTCTAGTAATAGTCAGCTCTATAAACAAGCTGGTAATAGTGTAACCGTACCTGTGATTGCTGCAATCGCAAAGAAATTAAAAGAAATAGAGGAAAAAGATGAAAGCTTTAAATAAAGAGTCAATACTAGATTGTGACGAATTAGAAACAGAATTACATGATGCAGAAATCAAACAGCTGGATGAACAAATATTTTTAATGCCCAATTATCCATGTGAGTTTGAAGTGACATTTTTAGATGATTACCATAAAAAACACAACTATCCACTATTTTATGAATCCTATCTTCAAAACGTTATGGAATTCCTCGAAAGTCAGGATATAAAGAACGGAGCTGATGCCTTTGTAGATGATAATCAGAATCTTGTTTTTGTTTTATATGGACAAGGCTATCGAGCCGAGGGAAAAGAGGGAATACTTACAACCCAAGTAACTGTAAAAGCTTATGATGAAGACAAGCAACCGATTAACTTCGCAAATTTATTAGAATCCTTAATCGTATCAGAATATCAAATGGAACCGAATCTTTGGGAGGTCTCCCATGATTGATCTCTATCTAAGTAAAAATAGCCAAAGAAATCAACTTCTTTTAGACTTCTTCCAAAACTATGGCATCGAGGTATCTTGTCATTCAGTTTCTGAAATGACAAAGGACAAATTAATTGAGATGATGAGCTATTCTTCAGATTGTTTTGAATTTTTATCTCCCAATTTATTACGATTTAAGAACCGTGACAATCTAAGATTAACGGATTTCATTGAAATGATATTAAAAAATCCTGAACTAACCATCAGGCTTCCTCTTGCGGTTTCAAATAAGCGAGTTTATCCAAATCTGAATCTAGAGGAGGCTAGAGCTCTATTGCCAAGAGATACGAAACAATTGATTTACATGGCACAAACACATTATTTATCTAACTAAAGGAGAAGCAATATGGCTGAACGATTTTGGGAGAACTTGTCCATTATTTTGGCTGAAAGAAATATCAGCTGGATTGAGTTAACCAGAAAAATGTTTGCGGGAGAGTTTCACTATCCAAGTGAATTGAATCGTTTGTATCAAAAGATTCGGCACTACAAGATGGAACAACGAATGCCTCAAAGTCCATGGGTAGAAAGGATTGTGCAGGTATTAGATTTAGATTATGAAGATTTATTTCGGAGGTAACTATGAAAAGAATAATTCCAGTTTATATATTCCAACAAGTAAATGTCCTATTTGTATCTCTATACTTACTGAAATTTCTTTGTATCGGTGAGTTAACTATACTACAGATTCTCTATTGTGGGTCGCTCATTTCTTTTTTATGGATGTATGATCAACGAAAACAAGTGGTCAAAGTCAATATGAAAACTAGGATGAAATGGCTTGGTATTGGATTTGTTAGCCTACTGATTATAAGTCTATGTTTTAGTCTAATCCATGCTCAAGGCACTACGAATCAAGCAAACTTAATTGGCCTTCAACATCAAGTTCCTTGGTTTTCATTTTTATTGTTCTTAATCAATGCGAGTATGGTTGAAGAATTTTTGTATCGAGAAATTTTATGGAACTTGGCTAGAAAATTAGATATTCGAGTTGCTTTGACAAGTGTTTTATTTGCCTTAGCACATCATCCAGGAACCATTCTAGCTTGGTGTTTATATATTTCACTTGGGATGTTTTTAGGGCTTGTACGCTACAAATCGGACTTATGGGGCAGTATGGGGCTACATTTGGTGTGGAACCTACTAGTTTATAGTTTGCTGCTTTTTTAGACCAAATTAGCTTGTTTTAGGGAAATGAAATGCTAACGTTATGTAACTATGTTAGTCTTTTATTTCAAAATCTTTGTTTAGTATGAATTTAGCTCTACAGAAAAATAAAAAATGTGATAAAAATTTCAACTACTCTTATCTATAATAAAGCTACCTGTTCTTTGAAAATTGAATCCACTCCGTCTTGATTAGCGTGCCTGTGTAAGTAGGGACTGAGAGTATTTCCCTGTGAAGGGCAACTGGCACAAGACGTGTGTGAGAATTTTCTAACAGACACGGAGTTTATCGTTACCAGACTTAAACGATGCGACAAACTAGATAAAGGAGTTAATCATGAAGGTAGTAAACTTATATGATTTGAAACAAATGGGAAATAAAGGTGGTTGTACCATCCAATTGATTCATCACTTTCCCTTTGGTATGGGCTTAGGACATCTCAAAAAAGACTACATTGAATTTAAACGTGTTGGTATCTTTGATGGGAAGGCAGTAGAAGTTACTCTTCGAGAACCTTATTCGAGAGATCTACTGCAGGTTGTCAAGTCAATTAAGCAACATCAGAAATTGATAGCTTATCGCTATAAAGAAGGAAAACTGCTATTTGTTAAGAAGGAGGTGTCAGATGTCCTCTGAACAACAGGAACGAATGGCAGTTCAATATGCTGAGCGTAGT
>NZ_JAKOGN010000050.1:0-478 GCF_022240605.1 Streptococcus sp. DFI.7.26
CCCTTATGTCCAAGATTACTATCAGATTGACCATGAGCCGACCACTCATCTACACTATTTATTCTACCTGAAAATGGCTAAAATTTCAAGTGTAAACTCTTCTATTTCGTAGTATAGGCAAAACTAATAGCGCTATCTGCTTGCGAGATTTTTCTAAAGGTATAGTTAGGATTGCCACCATAGTTGGTTTCAGACACAAGGAAAGAACCATCATCATAGACCTTCTCTACAAAAGCCACATGACCGTAGATGGCTGGTGTGCCATGTGTACCTCCCACAAAAGAAACAATAGCACCTGCTCTTGGTGTGGAACCCGTTTCTCCACCAAGACTTGACGCTGTCGCAACCCAGTCCTGACCATTTCCCATGGTATTAATGATTGAAATCTTCTCTCCATTACTTCCTTTTAATTTTAAACCTAATTGATTCATACGAGCCGCAACACCCCATGTACATTGTCCATAGGCATAGGCCATAC
>NZ_JAKOGN010000051.1:0-465 GCF_022240605.1 Streptococcus sp. DFI.7.26
GTCCCTCTTTTTCTAATCTTTTAACAAGTTCAATTGCGGCGATATTCGTTTCAATTTTTTCTCGATTTGTCTTAGGATAAAAGTTCTCTAAATCATCTGGAAAAACAAAATCTTGAACAGGAATATCCAACTCTTCTAAACTTGAAATAAGTGGTGTTGATTCTGTTTCATTAAACTTTTCCTTTTCTTCTTCCAGATAGGAAAACAAATCTATTTCCTGACTTTCACTTGATGAATCCATCTCAATCTCTGAATCTTCTTTTTCAAGTTCTACATGAGACAATACTCGTTCAATCTCTTCTAAACTGTTCAAGTATAAGATAGGATTCTCTTCAAATAACTGGTTGGAATCATTGAATAGCTCTAGGCGAACTAAGCCATTTAACTGAGCATTTTCAATCGAAACCAACTGAAATACTTGTCCTTTATAACTTACTTGTGAACCGATTGGATATTCCCTCAAAG
>NZ_JAKOGN010000052.1:0-441 GCF_022240605.1 Streptococcus sp. DFI.7.26
TTGTCAATCTACCTGAGTTGATGAAAATCTATAAAGAAACAGCCGACATTCAAACGCAAGATATGTTGGATTTACCTGTTCCAGAAGCTCGTATTATACCTATTGAGAGTGAGTTAACTGAAAACCAGAAACTCTATTTAGAAGAATTAGTTATGAGGTCAGATGCGGTTAAATGTGGAACAGTTGATCCAAGCCAGGATAACATGTTAAAGATAACAGGTGAGGCACGAAAATTAGCTATTGATATGCGTTTATTAGACTCTAGTTATAGTCTAGCAGACAATCATAAACTGCTTCAGGTAGTGGATAATGTTGAAAGAATTTATCGTGAAGGAATGGAAAATAAGGCTACTCAGATGATTTTTTCAGATATTGGAACACCTAAAAAAAAGGACAATGGCTTTGATGTTTATTCTGAGATTAAGGCTTTATTAGTTGATA
>NZ_JAKOGN010000053.1:0-441 GCF_022240605.1 Streptococcus sp. DFI.7.26
TTGTCAATCTACCTGAGTTGATGAAAATCTATAAAGAAACAGCCGACATTCAAACACAAGATATGTTGGATTTACCTGTTCCAGAAGCTCATATTATCCCTATTGAGAGTGAGTTAACTGAAAACCAGAAACTCTATTTAGAAGAATTGGTTATGAGGTCAGATATGGTCAAATGTGGAACAGTTGATCCGAGCCAGGATAACATGTTAAAGATAACAGGTGAGGCACGAAAACTAGCAATTGATATGCGTTTATTGGACTCTAGTTATAGTCTAGCAGACAATCATAAATTGCTTCAGGTAGTGGATAATGTTGAAAGAATTTATCGTGAGGGAATGGAAAATAAGGCTACTCAGATGATTTTTTCAGATATTGGAACACCTAAGAAAAAGGACAATGGCTTTGATGTTTATTCTGAGATTAAGGCTTTATTAGTTGATA
>NZ_JAKOGN010000054.1:0-439 GCF_022240605.1 Streptococcus sp. DFI.7.26
GCTAAGGGCTATTGCGTAAAATTTATACAATTCGAGCAAATCTGTTTTTGTCAGGTCATGTGTCTTTCGTAGAATTTTATATTGTTACCAATTATAGTATGCCCCTTTTACTTGATAACGCTATTATAACATTTAAAAATTAAAAAATAGGTTCTAAATTAATAGAAAGTATAATACTAAAATTAGAATTTTTCGTGATAATTCTATAAAATGTTACTTTTCTAATAAACTTGTACTTATTTCCTTCAAATTACACAACTCTCTAGTTGTTGTAAGTTTTTAATTGACTCAAAGGTATTCGATATAATTACAAAACAGTGTTTTACTTTATAGTTGGCCAATATCATTTAATTTTAACTAAAAAAATCATTATACAAATCAAGCTACTAAAGATGAATTTATGATATACTACTGATAATAAATTGTTATCGGTAGGAGA
>NZ_JAKOGN010000055.1:0-425 GCF_022240605.1 Streptococcus sp. DFI.7.26
TTATCCATTGTGCCAATAGAAGAGATAATCGAAACTTGTCCTCCATCTCTTACTAAATCAAGTGAGTGTTTGACAAAGTAATCATGAATCATATAAGGTTTATCATAGTTTTTATCTGCAATGCGAAAATTTCCAAATGGAACATTCGTTAAGACTAAATCAAAACTATTATTTTGATAGGAAACTTCTTCAAATCCTCGCACTTCAATATGGGTATTGGGGTGGAGTTGTTTTGCGATTGCGCCTGTCACGCTGTCTAATTCAACTCCATAGAGTTCTGACCTCTCTCGTATACTTCTAGGCATAGCCGCAAAGAAGTTCCCAGCCCCCATAGAAGGATCTAAAATCCTTCCTCCTTCAAAACCATCATCCAGTAATTTTTGCCAAATCTGGCGAATAATCATTGGGTCTGTATAATAGGCTGT
>NZ_JAKOGN010000056.1:0-327 GCF_022240605.1 Streptococcus sp. DFI.7.26
AACATATTTATGAGTTTTTGAAATCTCAAGGGGCAAGTCCCCAAGCCATTGCGGCAATTTTAGGAAATTGGTCGGTAGAGTCTTCTATTAATCCTAAACGAGCTGAAGGAGATTATTTATCTCCTCCTGTTGGCGCTACCGATTCCTCATGGGATGATGAAAGCTGGTTAGCGATTGGAGGTCCAGCCATTTATAGTGGTGCTTATCCTAATATTCTTCATAGAGGTCTAGGTTTAGGGCAATGGACAGATACCGCAGATGGTTCAACACGTCATACAGCTTTATTGAATTATGCACATATCAAAAATAAGAAGTGGTATGATTTAG
>NZ_JAKOGN010000057.1:0-317 GCF_022240605.1 Streptococcus sp. DFI.7.26
TAACCTTGCCGTCTGGTGACTTAGCATCTACTGAAGCTGCTGGTTGACCATTTTCATCAAGGAGGGTAATCGTATCCTTGTCGATTGGCGCAACTGGATCACCTTCTGTGAAGGTAACAGTACCAGTTTGAACAACACCTTGAGGTGCCACTGATTCAGCAGGTGTCGCTGTCGGTGTTACAGGAGTTACTGTTGGTGTGTACTTACCTGTTACTGGTGTACCATTCTTATCTACACGTTTCACAGTTACGCCTGTTCCTGCTCCTGTGAATGATTTTTCTGGAACAAATGTAACAGTTCCATCTGGAGCTACTGTG
>NZ_JAKOGN010000058.1:0-304 GCF_022240605.1 Streptococcus sp. DFI.7.26
TTGCTGTCAGCTTGATTATGACGGATAAGACGGTGTAGGGATTCCCCTGCTTCAGCTCGTTGCTCAAAAGCTTGCTTGCCTACCGTCATAGAAAATGATTGGTCTTTCGACATTTCAGACTGTTGAATGTCGCCTTCATACTTGCTTAATCGTTTCTCAAGAATGGGAATATTTTCTTCACAGTAAGAGATTGTATGACGATAGTGATCCTTGCTACGTTGAAAGGCGCGTCTTTGATTTTCTAATAGGGTTAGATCATTCTCTAGTTCCATCTTATATTTGAGATAAGGATTACCTGTTGCTA
>NZ_JAKOGN010000059.1:0-300 GCF_022240605.1 Streptococcus sp. DFI.7.26
TATTCAGATAATTGTCTTTATAATGTTGTAGCATCAAGAAATCAATATCTAAAGGAGATGAAAAGTAGACATTAAATTCTTCGAGTTTATTAAACCAATTATTCAGGCGTGGTGCATCTATTGATTCAAACTCTCGTTCTCCAATCTCACTGAAATCAAGTCCCTGAGTGCGGAACCATTCTCGGAACTCTGTGTTCAACTCATACAAATATTCAGAAATATATTTTATTCTTCCCCAACCGCCACCGTATCTCTCATTATCAAAATCCAACAAGGTAATATGAGGAATTCTGAGAGCAT